>JBOHXL010000048.1:0-22486 GCA_050736975.1 Chthoniobacterales bacterium
GTCCTTGGTTACGGTGCGCAGGGGCGGGCGCACGCCCTCAACCTGCGGGATAGCGGCATTCCGGTCATCGTTGGCCTGTTGCCGAGGAGTCGCTCGCGGTTGATAGCGCGGCGGGACCGCCTTCGCCTGACGACCGCGTCCGCGGCGGTCCGCCAGGCCGATGTCATTTTTCTAGCTTTGCCGGATACGAAAATGGCCGACATCTATCGAACGGATATCGCGGGGGAGCTGCGGCCGGGACAGGTCCTGCTCTTTGCCCACGGTTTCGCCATTCACTACCGCACGATTGTTCCGCCTAACGATGTCGACGTGGTGATGGTCGCCCCGAAAGCGCTCGGTCCAACGGTGCGGAGCCAGTTTGTGGCAGGCAAAGGCGTGCCCTGCGCGATCGCCGTCCAGCAGGACGCGACCAGCCATGCCCGCCAGCTCGCATTCGCCTATGCCAAGGCGATCGGCGGAACCCGTGCCGGAGTTTTTGAAACAACTTTCCGCGAAGAAACTGAGGCCGATCTCTTCGCCGAGCAAGCCGTCTCCTGCGGCGGCATCACTGCGCTTGTGCAAGCTGGATTTGAGACGCTGGTCGAGGCGGGTTACCAACCGGAGACTGCATATTTTGAATGCCTTCACGAGCTGAAATTCCTCGTCGACCTGATGCATCGCGCCGGCATCCGCGGGATGCGCGCGCGGATCTCGGAAACGGCCAAGTGGGGCGACATCTCGGTGGGGCCAAAAATTATCGATCGAAATGTGAAAGTGCACATGAAAGAAGCGCTCGTGAAAATTCAGCGAGGGAATTTTGCGCGGGAATGGCTCCGAGAAACAAAGACCGGAAGGAAGCGTTACCAGCGGCTACTGGCCGCGGGGGAACGAGTGCCGATTGAAAAGGTCGGCGAACGCTTGCGCGCACTCATGCCCTGGCTCGGCGAAAACCCCTAGTTTCCGTCGAGCGACTGCCGGCGTACTCGCCCCGGGCTGCCGCGCCCGCCCTCGCGATGCGCTTACCGGGAGGCCGCGTCACCTCGTCCGATGATCTCAATCGGCACGGCCGTCGTTACCACCCCGCCGATTATGTAGCTGATCGGCTTGGGGATCGCCGAGGCTGAGGTCATGATAAAGACCTTGACCTGCCTTGGCGCAGGCACCTGGCGCGCCACGCGTAGTCGGGTTGTGGTCTCCCGACAGATCGTCGGGCCGGCAAAGGCCGATGCGCAAAGCATACCTCCCAGGACGCATCCTAACGAGAATCGCGAAAAGTCGCGCCGATACATCCATCTGACTGTTCGTTTCATGCCCGAAGCCTGCGCCCGCTGACCCCGCCTGCGCAAGCCGGCAGATTCCACTATTCTTCCCAGAGAAAATGTTCCAGCCGTAACTGCGTCAGGCGCGCCTTGGCCTCGTCGCTGCGTGTGCCTCCCACCGCGACGAGCTTCCGATAAACCGCCACCGCGGATTTCCAGTCGCTTGCTTCTTCGAGCAGATGAGCGGCGTTGAAGCCGGCCTTGTAAAACCAGAAAAATTCGTGCTGCACATCGGGTCGTGCGCCTTCCTCGATCACGCTGTAGTAGGTCGCGAGGGCGTCGGCTTTGTCATTCAACTGCTCGAGCGCTTTCCCTTTCTTGAACTCCGCCTGGTTGCGCCAGTGCGCCGGTAGGCCGGGCTCACTTGCGAGTTGCTCGTAAAATTCAATCGCTTTCCGGTAATTCTGCGGATCGCTCGCGCCCATTTCGTAGTAAATATCTCCTTTCCCACAAAGCGCTTCGCGGCGTTCGGCCGGCTTCGCGTCGTTCTTCAAGACCTCGTCGTAAAGAGCAAGCGCTTCCCGATTCTTCCCCAGCCGCCGCTCAATCGCAGCTTCTTCGTTGCGCGCCGCCCACTTCATCTCGCCGTCCAGCTTCACCACCTGATCCAGCAACGCGAGTGCGTGATCGAACGAGTCCGCCCCCATGCTCGACATCGCGGAGCGCGCCGCAAAAAAAAGAGCTTTTCCGGCCAGTCGCCCGTCCGGTTTTTGTTGCGCGAGCAATTCGAATTGCGTCTGCGAGTTGGCAAAATCGCCCCGGCGAAAATAAGCTTCCGCCAGCTTCATCCGCACATCGGGGGCAAAGTTGGAATCGCGATGCTGCTCGAGAAACTTGTTCGCCGCCACGATGACCGCTGTTTCGTCGGCTGAAGGCGTTGCGTCTTCAATCCAGATTTGCAAATAATCCGCGCGTTCCAGCGCGGCCGGTGTTGGCCTTCCCTGGCGCGCCTGCGCCAAATCCTTGCGCGCGGCCGCGAGGTCCGGTTTGGGTTCATGAAAGGCAAGTTCCGCCAGAGCCACCCATGCCTCCGAAACGCGCGGGCTCTGCGGAAAATTGTGGATGAATTTCTCAAAAGTCTGGCCGGCTTCCGGTTTCCCCTGCGCCGCCTGCACCACGCCCTCTTCGAGCAGCAATTCTCCCTGCATATCGTGCTCCGCGGGGTCGTTTGTGATCTGGCGATAGTCGGCCGCAAACTGATCCGCCCGATCGAGCCGCAGCCAGCAGAGCGAGGCATTAAAGAGCGCGCTTCCGAAAAGTGCAGGCGACTGCCGCGCGAGACGTTCGTAAACCGGCGCGGCCTTTTCAAGCTGGCCACTGCGGTAGTTTGCCTCCGCCATCAGCCAGTCAACTTGCTCGAGGAACACCGGAGCGAAATCCTGTTTGCGAGCCGCTTCCGCGGCCGCGATCGCCGCTTCCCATTCTCCCTTCGCGAGGTGGAGGCGCGCCAGTTGCAAATCGGCCTCGCCTAACGATGGCAGGCGCAGCTCGCTCTGGCTCAATTTCGTCAGGAGCTCGACCGCCTTGTCCCGGTTGCCCGAGCGCAGCGCGCTCCGGGCAAGATAGCATTGCGCGAGGGCCTGCCGCGGCTGGGCGGGGTCGCGCATCCAGCGCTCAAGTTCGCGCGTCGATGGCTTGCGCTCCATCCGGTAGAGCTCGTCGAGCCGGGCAAAAATCTCAGGCAATGCGATGTCGTTAGGGTGATGATCGATGAATTCCTCCAATGCGTCGTCGCCTGTCTCCGGCGTATGGGTTTGGGTGTGCGCATCGGCCAGGGCAAAAAGAGTGGCGACCAAAAGCGGGTGCGAAACGCCCTCCGGATTTTTCAAAATGACCGCGAGGGTTTCGATCGCCCTTTCGGGATGGCCCTGCGCCAGATTGAGCCGGCCAAAGAGGAAACGCCGCTCGGCTCGCTCTGTCACAAGCTGCGGTTTGGTGACGCGCAGCAGGCGATCGGCCGCGCCCAGGTCGCCACGCTCGATCAGGAGCTGAGCCAGGTCGAGCTTTGCCCGAGTGCTCCAGCGCGGCGCATTCTCCAGCGAAGAAAGCAGGCGCGCAGCCTCGTCCTTTTGGCCGAGTGCGCGGAGTGCTTCCGTCTCCCCGAAGATGGCCTCGTTGCGCGTCGGCGATTCTGCGTCCGCTGCGACTTTTTCGTAAAACGGCAGCGCCTCCGTCCAGCGCCCGAGGCCGGCCAGCGCCTGCGCACGCCAGAAGGTCGCTTCCAAGTCGTTCGTTAGGCCGGGAGCGCTCGAAAAAAGTTCGAGTGCCTCAGCTGGTCGTCCGGCCCGAACCAGCGCTTCAACCAACCTGCGCCGGGCCATGTCTTGCTCGGCCGCGGGAGGGCTTTGCGCAAGCAAAGCCTGAAGGCGGGTTACGGCCACTTGCGGGACACCGTCCGCCAACGGCGCCACCGCCTCCGCCAGCGATTGGCCGTCAGGCTGTGCCTTCAGGCATGGGCCTAACGAAAGCCAAACCGCCGCCACGAAAAAAGTTCGGGCGCTCATTTGCCTAACAACGGCCGCAGATGTTCGCCCGTATGGCTCCCCTTCGCCTGCCCGATCTCCTCCGGCGTCCCAGCCGCGACCACTTCACCACCGCCTTCTCCGCCTTCCGGGCCGAGGTCGATCACCCAGTCGGCGCACTTGATCATTTCGAGGTTATGCTCGATCACGACCAGCGTGTTGCCCGCGTCGCGCAATTTCATCAGCACCTGAAGGAGTTTTTCGATGTCGGCAAAATGCAGCCCGGTGGTCGGTTCGTCGAGGATGTAGAGGGTGCGGCCGGTCGCCTTCTTCGCCAGCTCGGTCGCGAGCTTGACCCGCTGCGCTTCGCCGCCGGAGAGCGTCGTGGCTGCCTGCCCGAGACGCAAATAGCCGAGGCCGACATCCTGCAGCGCGCCCAACTTATCCGCCACCGTCGGGACGTTGCGGAAGAAACGCGACGCTTCATCGACCGTGAGCGCGAGGACGTCGGCGATGTTTTTCCCCTTGTAGGTAATCTCCAGGGTCTCGCGATTGTAGCGCTTCCCCTGGCAGACTTCGCAGACCGCGTAGGCGTCGGCCAGAAAATGCATCTCGATCTTGATCAGGCCGTCGCCCTGGCAGTTTTCGCACCGGCCGCCTTTGACATTGAAGCTGAAACGCCCCGCATTGTAGCCGCGAATGCGCGAGGCCGGCAACTGGCTGAACAACTCACGAATGGGCGTGAACGCGCCCGTGTAGGTAATCGGATTCGAACGCGGCGTGCGGCCGATGGCGCTTTGATCGATGATGATTGCCTTGTCGATCTGATCCAGCCCGCGGATGGCGCGATGCTCGCCTGGTTTATCCTTCGAATTGTAAAAATGACGGAAGAGAGCGCGCCGCAGGATGTCGTCGACCAGGGTCGATTTGCCGCTCCCGGACACACCCGTGACGCAGGTGAGGCAGCCTAACGGAAAGGCGACCGTGACGTTCTTGAGATTGTTTTCCGTCGCGCCAACGATCGTGAGCCAGCCATCGGCAGATGGGTCGCTCGCACGCGGCACGGCGCGAAAGCGCGGGATAACAATCCGCGAGCGACCGGCCAGGTAGGCCGCGGTTGGAGAATCCTTCGCTCCCAGAATCTGCTCGAGTGTTCCGGCGGCAACAATTTCGCCGCCCCGCGGACCAGCCCCCGGACCGAGATCGAGAATGTAATCGGCGGATCGAATCGTTTCTTCGTCGTGCTCGACCACGATCACAGAATTCCCGAGATCGCGCAGGCGGCGCAAAGTGCCGATGAGTCGCGCGTTGTCGCGCTGATGCAACCCGATGCTGGGCTCGTCGAGCACATAGAGGACGCCGGCAAGCCCGGAACCGATCTGCGTCGCGAGCCGAATGCGCTGCGCTTCGCCGCCGGAGAGGGTGCCGCTCTCGCGATTAAGGGTGAGATAATCGAGCCCGACCTCGAGGAGAAACTCGAGGCGCGAGGAAATTTCGTGCACGACTTCCGCCACGATTGCCCGCTCCTGCCGCGAGAGATCCAGTTGCCTGACAAATTGCGCGGCAGCTGCAATCGTTTGTTCACAGAAGTGGTGAATGTTCAACTCGCGGCCGCCTTCCTGCCTGATCGTGACCGCAAGAATTTCCGGCTTGAGCCGCGCTCCATGGCAGACCGAGCAGGGCGCGCGATTCATGAAGGCGCGAATCCGGCTGCGGGTGAATTCACTTTCCGTCTCTTCGTAAAGCCGCTGCAACTGAGGGAGCAATCCTTCGAAGGGCCGTGCCGTCTTCGTCGTGGCGCGGCCGTTGCCGTTGCCAAAGCTCATTTCGATCGGCCGATCGCCGGTCCCGAAATAGAGCGCCTCCTTGAACTTCTCCGGAAGATCCTGGAATGGAATATTGTCTGCGACGTCAAAGTGCCTGATGAGCGCCGTCTGCAACCCGCGATAGTAGGCCTGCATCCGTTTCGTCCCGCGCCGCCAGGGCACGACCGCACCTTCCGCAAGTGACTTCGACGGATCGGTCACCATCAGCTCGGGATCGCAAACCAGTTGCGTGCCAAGCCCATGGCAGGCCGGGCAGGCGCCGAGATGGCTGTTGAACGAAAAGTGCTTCGGGGTGAGCTGGCCTAACGAAAAGTCGGTCTCCGGGTTGCCATAATCGGTCGAGTAACGGATCTCTTCCCATTGTTGGGCAACCGCTTCGGTTGCCTCGGGCAGGCGGGGCGCTCGCCCTGCAATTTCCCGCAGCACAACGATCCGGTTACTCCCCCACTTCAGGGCCGTCTCGACTGAATCCGCCAGCCGGGTGCGCAGCCCATCGCGAATGATCAGCCGATCCACCACCGCTTCGATGGTGTGCCGTTCGCCCTTCTTTAGCCGGATCGGTTCCGGGCGGCCTAGCTCGACGATTTCGCCATCGACCCGGACGCGCACGAAACCTTCCCGCTTCGTTTTTTCGATGACGTCTCGGAACTCGCCGGGTTCGCTGCGCACCAGGGGCGCGAGCAAAATGATCTTTGTCTCCGCCGGGTAAGCGAGAATCTGATCGACGATCTGCTGGGCCGTTTGCCGAAAAATCGGCTCTCCAGTCATCGGGTCGTGCGGCTGGCCAACTGCCGAAAAAAGTACCCGCAGATAATCGTAAATCTCTGTTGTGGTGGCGATAATCGAGCGCGGATTAGTCCCGGCACTGCGCTGTTCGATCGCAATCGCCGGGGAGAGACCTTCGATGAAATCGACGTCCGGTTTTTCCATTTGATCGAGAAATTGCCGGGCATAGGCGGAGAGGCTCTCGACATAACGCCGCTGGCCCTCGGCATAGAGAGTGTCGAAGGCGAGAGACGATTTGCCGGAGCCGCTCAGGCCGGTGATCACGACCAGTTTCTCTCTCGGAATCTCGACCTGGAGATTCTTGAGATTGTGCTGGCGCGCCCCACTGATCTTGATAGTTTTGGCAGGCATCGGACGGAATTTCTCGAACCTATCAGTCAAGCACACACGTCCGATTTCTCCAGCGAATTGAACCGATCATGACCGAACCTGGCGCCACACTTTCACAGGAAGAAATCACCCAGCTGCAGAAGAAATTCAGCGAGATCAAGCATTCGATTAACAATGCGCTCGCCGTCATGATGGCACTCTCCGAGATGTCGCAGCGCCGGCCTGATTACGCGGAAAAGCTGGCCAGCACGGTGCTCTCGAAAGCGCCACAGATCGTCACCAGCCTGCAGGAATTTACCCAGGCGCTGAACGAGAAGGCGGGTCAGGCGCCGCCCGCCAAGGCTCCCTAACGCCTAACGAAGTGAAGTGCTTGCGCGGGGTCGCAGGCGCGCGGCCGCGCGACTCTGGCTCAAAGCGCGAGCAGTAAGTCGGCGATCTCGAGCGAGGCCCGCGGCCGGCTCAGGCGGCTGATATTTCCCGACCATTCGCGCCAGAGCCGCGCGTCTTCTGCAAACGCGCCCTCCACCGCGGCGCGGATGGCCGCTGGCGCCGTCGCGACCAGGCCGGAGCGCGTTTCGGCGATCAGGCGCGCGTTCCCCTCCTCCTGGCCCGGCACGACCTGGTTGATAATCATCGGGCATTTTGCGGCGATTGTTTCCTGCACCGTGGCGCCGCCCGCTTTGCTGATCAGCAAATGACTTTCGAGCATCAGCCGCGGCAGTTGATCGGTCCAGCCCACAATCTGGAACTCCCGTCCGGTCTCCGCGGGCAACGCCTCGACCGCCCGGCGCAAACGCGCATCGCGCCCCACCGTTACCGTCAACCTGACGCCGGCAATCGTCGTTAGGCCGCGAATCACTTCGGGCGCGGCCCGGCCGCCGGCGTTGATCACATAAAGAATCCGGAAACCGTTGCGCGCCTCCGGCGCCTGCCGCAATTCACCCAGTTGGACGAACCTGGGCGAGACCGGAAATCCGCTCACTCGCACCTTCCCGTCCGGCACGCCCGCGGCCGCGAGGGTCGCGGCCGACTGTTCGTTAGGCACAAGAAAAAGATCGCTCCCGCAGCGATACCAGATCGCGTTCACCGTGATTGAATCCGTCACGCAAACGATCTGCTGAAAAGGCGGTTTCACTCCGCCGAAGATCGTCTCGAGAAGATGTGGGTAGGCTGGGAAGACCGAGACCACCACTGTCGGCTGGAAGCGCAAGAGCAACTGGCTCAGCCGCGCCTTGACGGTAAAAAGCCAGCGCATCCGCGAGCCGTAATCCTCCTGTCGATCGAGCCACTTGTAAAAGCGCGACCAGGGCCGCGGCGCCCGGTTGATCAGGGTGAGATAACCCTTCCGCACCCAGTCGTTCACAAAGCCGTAGGTCTCGGCGAAGAGGTCATGCATCTCCACCATGGCAGCCCCGCCCGAGACCACCGCCAGGCCATCGCGGATCCCCCGCGCCGCCGCATTGTGGCCTTCGCCGTAGCCGGCCGTCAGAATCAGAATTCTTCTCTCCATTCGTTAGGCCAGCGCGTCGCCGGAGAGTTTAATGGCATTCCGGGAGGGGCAAAGTAAACTTTCGCTCGATGATCAACTTCCTTCGCCTGCTCGGCCGCGTCGTGCGCCGGCTCGTCTGGGAAACTGCGACCGACGAGACCCTGGGGCTCTCCGCCCAGATGGCCTACCAATTTCTTTTGACGCTTGTCCCAGGTCTCCTCTTTCTCTGGCATCTCCTCAGTCTCTTCGGCACCGACCCGGCCAAGCTGCACAAGATGCTGGGCGTGGTGCGCGCCTTCCTTCCGCCCGATCCGAAAATCCAGGAGATCCTCGATACTATCGTGGCCAACGTCATCGTCACCCCCACGAACAGCGCCCTCACCACCGCCGGCGTCATCTTCGGCATCTACCTCGGCACGATGTTCATCTCGACCATCTCGCGCGCCCTCAGCCATACCCATGGCGTGACCGAGGACCGCAATCGCTGGTCGAAATATATCATCTCGCTCCTCCTGCTTTTCTGGTTTGGAATCACCATCCTTTTCGCCTTCAATCTCGTCGTCTTTGGAGAAACGCTGGCCGGGATCGCGGAAGTGAATCTCCAGCTCGGCATCCCGCTCCAGAGCTGGGTGGCCGCCCTTAACCTCCCTTTCACCGCGATCGCGCTCGTCGTCCTCGCCCTCGCCCTTTACCTCCTCACTCCGGAGAATTACCTCACGATTCGCCAGGCGCTGCCCGGCGCGATTTTTTTCTCCGTCGGCTGGATGACAGTGACCAAGCTCTTCCAGTATTACGTCGCGCGCTACGATCGCTACAACGCGACTTATCTCGCCCTCGCCTCCATCATCATGCTTCTCACCTGGATGTATCTGACTTGTTTCCTTTTGCTCCTCGGGGGAAAATTGAACGCCATCCTGGGCCGCGAGAACGAATCTGCCGCGGCCCGCGCGCAACTCGAAACGGAGACAGCCGCGCAACCAGCCTAACGACTCTCGCGCCTTGCTTCGTTCGCAAATCACCATGCGTTGGCAGCTCTGGTCCTGGAGCCTGGTTCTGGTCGTGCTCCTCGCCGGCAGCGTTACCCGCGCCGAATTGACCGAGGAACAGAAAAAGGAACTCTTCCTCAAAGCACGCGAAAAAATGCGCATGGTCGCGACCCCCGAACCTTCCGCCACTCCGCATCGCAAGCCGAAGCCGGCCGAACATCCGCCCGCGAAAAAGAGGAAATCTTCCCGGCCAACTCCCGAGGCGGCAAAGGGAAAGCCGGCCCGCACCCCGCGTGCGGTGAGCGAGGAGACACCGGCCCGCCCGGCTCCGCCGGAAGAAACCCCGGGCCGGCGCCCCACGCCTGACGAATCCACACCGGCGCCTGAAAGTGCCCGCCCGCCCGCTCCGTCCTCTGAGCCTGCCCAGGTCGTCATCGAGAAATCCGGCTACCAAAAACCGCGTGGTTTTTCGCTCCTCCCCTTTCATCTTTTCGGAAAGCACTACACCTATCTCACCCGCTCGGTCCGCAACGAGATCGATCGCGCCCCGGTCCTGCGCGAGCGCTGGCGATTCATCATCGTGCACAACAGCGGCACGCGGCAGGGTAACGCCCGTATCTTCGATTACTACCATCGCCACGTCCGGCGAATGCCGAACGGCCTCGCCTACCATTTCGTGATCGGCAATGGCACCTCCTCCGGCAACGGCGAGATCGAGGTCGGCGATCGCTGGCGGCGGCAGATTAACGGCGGTCATGTCCACAGCGATTACCTGAACAACATTTCGTTAGGCATCTGTCTCGTCGGCGATTTCAACCGCGACCAGCCGACCCGGGCTCAGCTTGATTCCTGTGCGGAGTTGATTCGTTACCTGTGGGCTCGCTGCGGCAAAGTCGATGGGCACGACATCCCGGTGCGTCCCCATCGCGAGATGAACCCGCCCCGCTGGCCGACAGATTGCCCTGGCGACGACTTCCCTTATCGCTGGTTCAACCAGTTCCGGTAGCAGGCCGTTGAACAGCGTCGGACGCACAAACCGGCCGGGTGAATTCGCCCCTTCTCAATTGAACGTTGAACGTTAAAGCGAATAGAGCGCCGGGTTGAACAAAGGCGGCCCAGTCAAGCCCGCGCCCTACCGCGTGTCATGAACTTAAGCCTGTAGCCGCTTCGCTGTGCGAAGCGTAGGTCTGCGCGCTGCCCAGGGCAATCGAGCAAGGCAGTCTCCGCAAGGTCATGACACGATCTAGCCACGCCCGAGATTAATCGGGTCAAAACACGGGTTCTCAAACCCCTCCCCCGTGATAGGCGACAAATTGTTCGTCTCTAAAGGCGAGCGTTCGCATATAACTCGTTAGATCTTCCCATCCCGCGCTATGGCATCGTGCGTCGAGTTACTAGGCGCTCGTCGCAATCTTGGGCTTTTACTATGGCGGCTTCGGCTCGTCTAAGACGAGATGAACGGAGCGTTCAGGCGGAATGGGTTTTATGAACGCATCGCAAGAGCACTACGAACACTGATTCCGAACTTATGTGATCTATCCAAGGAGGCTACGAGGACTCTCTGCCCTTCTATCATTTAAGGTTCGACCGCGTCTTTCCCGATGACTTCTACGCAGCCATGTTGGAGGCGATGCCGGTCGAAGGCGAGTACCGGGCATTATCCGGCAAAGCTAGAGCAAGAAACCGAACAAAAGAGGGGAAACCGACCCGGACGAAGATTGATCTTTTTCCGGAATACATCCGTCACCTGCCACCACGGGAACGTGCAGTCTGGGAGGTGGCGGGCTGCGTCCTCCGCTCGAAAGAGCTGGGCAAAGCTTTTGCTCAGCGGCTCGCACCCGGGTTGAAACATCGGTTTGGAGCGAATTTTGCCAAAGTAGGAATGTATCCGATACCAATTCTCACCCGCGACGTTCCCGGCTACTTTATTACGGCTCACCCGGACACGCGGTGGAAAGGGATGACGGTCCAGCTTTACCTGCCGCCAGATAACTCGACGCCGCGCGTTGGAACCATCTTTCACGCGGTTTGGCCGGACCGCAGCATCCCGGAGAGTGCGCAGATGATCTTTTCACCCAACAGCGGATACGCGTTTGCAGTCGGCGATAACACCTGGCATTCCGTTCGTCCGGTCGGACCGGAGGCGAAAAGTCGAGACAGCATTCTTCTCACCTATTTTGTCGATGCCGGGCCCGGCCTGTTTTTGCGGAATCGCGGACGGCGATTGCAAAATTTCATGCTAAATGAGTTACGCAGTTTAGCGCGCAATTGATTGAAGGAATTGAGGCGCCAATCAACTTCAATCGCTAAGCCGCGGGCGCGATTCGTCTTCGTGATTGAACTGATTCCCGAGTCATACATCGCGTTTGGGAAAGCTTTTGCTCGAAACGCCCCGGTCTATGTCGACCTCGGCTGCGGGGATGGCACGTTTCTTCTTGCCATGGCCGCCCGTCATCCGGAGCGGAACTTTCTGGGAATCGAGCGCATGCGCGGCCGCGTGGAAACGGTGTGCCGCAAGGTCGCGAACATCGACAATGTCGGCGTGCTGCATTTGGAAAACGCATACGCCGTGCGCTATTTGCTGCGGCCAAACTCGATCCAAACGTTTACCTCTTGTTTCCCGATCCCTGGCCGAAACGACGACATTAGGGGCGCTCCCAACGATAGGGCAGCGGAGGACGGATCCCCGCTCCGCTGCTACCCTGGCGGCGCTGCGACCGCTCGCACGCCATACTTCCAGCGCCTGTTCCTCATACTCCTTCGTCTAGCTCGCTCGGTCGCGAGTCGCTTTACTGGTCTGCGTCTTCATGTGGGCTCTCCTTCGGGTTTTTGATCCTAAGCCCACTGTCCGTCAAATCAGGGCAACCCCAGCGATAGGGCGTCTTGCCCAAAGCTCGGCTGATTGGAGTATGACGGCGTAGCGATGGGGGAAGAGACGCGGGGCGGGTCTCATAAATTTGACGTGTGGTCGAGCGCTGAGAAAGCGCCCGCGTGCTTCGAGAGTCGGGTCGGCAGCGGAAGGGCTACAAGGGCTCAAGCCGAGAGCCGCAAAACGGCCGGGAAATTAATGGTGACACCGGGCGAGACGCCCGATGGAAGCACAGGCAGGATGCCTGTGCTACGAGGTTCGCGCGGGGCTCCGAGTTAGGCGGGCTTAGACTCATGAACCGAAAGCCAATGGAATCTCGTTAGGCCAGTTCGCCCAAGTGTAGCCGGCTGGCGGCGGCGATCGCTTCCTGTTCCAGCGGCGCCTCTGGATAGCCGATGGTCAGGCATTCAAAGAGATATTGCCGCAGGAAGGGTTCGATGCCGCCAAGGCGCTCATATTGCGCGGTATGAGCGAGCTCGTGGGCGACCAACCCGCGATCGCCCCAGCAATCGCTCCGGACAAAAATCCCGTAGCGCAAGGCAAGACCGCACGTCGTCGGAGTAAGAAATTGAATCGCAGCCGCCGCGGTCCTGAGAGTGAGATCGGACGGAGTCGGCGCGCGAGCGAGCGCAAGCAGGCGCACCCGCCCCGGTTCGCTTACTCCGAGCGCGCGGGCATCCGTCATTCCCTCCTCCGACAATGGAACGCCGTCGCGCAGGATGCGGGCTTCGACCGCGGCGGCCCATTCCACGACGAGCGGGAGCAGTCTCTCGAACTGTGCGATAAGTGTTTCGCGATTCATGTTATCGACAAGGCGTTCCAACGCTAGACTGATTCGCTGACCAGGACGACATGAAGAACCTCATGCGCGAAAAATCGACCGCAGCTCTCGGCGGCGCGCTCTTGCTGGTCGTCCTTTTCGCGGCCTACTCAAACCATTTTCACAATGGCTTCCACATGGACGACGGACACACGATCGTCAACAACCCGTCCATTCGTGAACTGCGAAACATTCCGCTCTTCTTCCGTGACGCCACGACCTTTAGCGCGCTCCCGAGCAACCAATCGTATCGCCCCCTGGTTTCGACGCTGCTCGCGATTGACTACCGACTCGCCCGCGGTTTTGAGCCGTTCTGGTTTCATTTCTCGATCTTCGCGCTCTTCATCGCGCTCACGCTGCTGCTCGCGTTCGTCATTCACCATCTGCTCGAGACCGACGGGGCTTTATTACGTCACCGCTGGGTTGCGCTCGCCGCCGCGGCGTATTATGCGCTCGATCCCGCAAACGCGGACGCCATCAATTACATCATCGCCTCGGCGGCAGTGATCGCCGCGCTCGGCGTGATCGGGTCGTTTGCCCTCTACTTCGCCTTCCCTCGGCTCCGCCGATATTCTCTTCATGTTCTCCCGGCCGCGATCGCCATCCTGGCAAAACCAACGGCCGCGATCTTCCCCGTGCTCTTCGCTCTCTTTTGTTTGCTCTTCCCGAATCCCGCAGCGGGACGCAGACGCTCTGCGCGGACGCGGCTCCTGGAATTGGTCCCGCCGTTTTTGATTTGCGGAGCGGTGCTCTTATTCGTCGAACATATGACGCCGCGCAGTTGGACGGCCGGCGCGAGTAACCCGCATAACTATCTGATGACTCAACCCTATGTTGGGCTGCTCTACTTTAAGACCTTCTTCTGGCCGACTGGACTCTCCGCCGACTACGACCTGACTCCCGTTACCATGATGGGCGATGCGCGTCTTTGGATCGGTCTCGCATTCGTTGTCTTTCTCAGCGCGGCGGCAATTGTGGCGGCCGTTTTCAAGAAGGCGCGCCTGATCGGTTTTGGCTTGCTCTGGTTCCTGATCGCGCTTCTGCCGACTTCGCTCTTTCCCCTGGCCGAGGTAATGAATGATTACCGGTCATTTCTTTCCTACATGGGACTTGCGATTGCGCTTGCCGGGGCCGCGGCGCTGCTCGTTGCCCGGTTGGAGCGACAAAGGAACTGGATCAAGATCGCGGGCATGTGCGTGGTCGGGCTTGTCTTATGCGCAAACGCCTATGCGACGTTTCAAAGGAACAAGGTTTGGAAAACCGAGGAAACGCTCTGGCGCGACGTCGTGTTAAAGAACCCGCGCAACGGCCGCGGGTTGATGACCTATGGCATCACGTTGGTGAACAATGGCGAGTTTAGCGCCGCAATCGATTATCTCCATCGCGCGCAACAGCTCACTCCGCCGTATTCAGTGCTGTTGATCAATCTCGCGATCGCAGAAGACGCTTCAAAGCAGAGCACTCTGGCCGAGCAACATTTTAAGGACGCGCTGCGACTGGCGCCGTTGGCGCCCGACAGCTACATCTATTATGCGCGTTATTTGCTCGCGCACTCACGTGTGGATGAGGCACGGCCGCTCCTGCAGCGGGCTTTGGAGCTGAGTCCGACCGACCTGACCGCGCGCAAGCTTCTGGAGGAAACGGAGATTCGCGAGGCCGGGCCGTACATTACCCTGGGTAACGACCGTTTGCGGGAAGGCAAGTTCAGCGAAGCGATCAGGGAATATGAAGCAGCCTTGGCGATCGCACCGGACTCCCTTTCAACGTTAAACGATCTCGCCTGGGTGTTATCGACCTGCCCTGATGCGTCGCTGCGAGACGGCCCCAAAGCCCTTGAGCTGGCAGAGAAGGCCAGCCAGCTCGCCGGCGGAAATAACGCAGTCCTCCTTAGGACGTTAGCCGCGGCTTATGCCGAGAACGGCCGTTTTAGGGAGGCAATCGAAACTGCTGAGCGTGGGTTGCAGCTTGCTCCGGCCCAGGGCGACTCCGCTTTGGCTAAGAAGATAGACAGAGATGCTAGTCGCTACCGGAGAAGCCTTCCCCTGCATCCCGTGGACGGGGCGAAGGCGCAACGCCCGGAAAACTAGCTAGCCCTGTTTTTCGCTCTTGCCCGGGCGGTTGCCTTCGACCATTGATGCCTCATGGCGGAAGAGAAGCGTGCGCTTATCACCGGCATCACCGGGCAGGACGGCTCCTATCTGGCGGAGTTGTTGCTCGGGAAAGGTTACGCGGTTCACGGAGTCGTGCGGCGAACGAGCAACCTGCTGCGCTCCCGCATCGAGCATTTGCGGGCCGATGAATCACTCTACGGCCAGCGCCTTTTCCTCCATTACGGCGATCTTTCCGACGGCACGACCTTGCGCCGCATCTTCGCCCAGGTGCGGCCGGCCGAGGTCTATCATCTCGCCGGTCAAAGCCACGTTGGCCTTAGTTTTGAAATTCCGGAGTCGACTTCGGAGGAAGTCGCGATGGCGACCTTGCGCCTCCTGGAAATTTCACGCGATCAACCGCAGCCGGTGCGTTTTTATCACGCTTCGAGTTCGGAAATTTTCGGCGTGGCCGCGGAATCGCCGCAAACGGAGGAGACGCCGTTTCGTCCGGCGAGCCCTTATGGGTGCGCGAAAGCCTTCGCGACACAGTTGGCGCAGGTCTATCGCCAGGCTTACGAGCTCTTTGTTTGCAACGGGATTCTCTACAACCATGAGTCGCCCCGGCGTGGCGAGAACTTCGTCACGCGCAAGATCGCGCGCGCAGCGGCGCGGATTAGGCGCGGCCTCGAGCACGAGTTGGTGCTGGGCAACACATCGGCCCGGCGCGACTGGGGACATGCGCGCGATTATGTCGAGGCGATGTGGCTCATGCTGCAATACAGCGAGCCGGATGATTATGTGGTCGCGACCGGGGAGACCCATTCGGTGCGCGATTTTGTCGAGGCGGCCTTCGCGGTGGTCGATTTGCCGTCGGAAAAATACCTGAAACAGAACGCTGCCTTCGAACGCCCGACCGAGCCGGTCAGTCTCGTCGGCTCGGCGGAAAAAATTCGCCGGACGCTCGGCTGGAAACCACGGGCCGATTTTCATGGTCTCGTGCGCGAGATGGTGGAGGCGGAGTTGGCCGCGCTGCGGTCGGCGAGCGATTGATCACTGGCTTGCGCTTTAATTGGCCGGTTTTAGTATCTCCGCGTGAAAAAAATCGAGGCGATCATCAAGCCGTTCAAGATGGAGGACGTGAAGGAAGCGCTCGCCGAGATCGGAGTGGAAGGCATGACCGTGAGCGAGGTGAAGGGCTTTGGACGCCAGAAAGGCCACACCGAGATTTATCGCGGGAGCGAGTACACGGTCGATTTTCTGCCAAAGGTAAAGATCGAGATTGTGCTGACCGATGAGGTGGCACAGCGCGCAGTCGAAGTCATCACTCAGGCGGCAAAGACGGGCAAGATCGGCGACGGCAAAGTCTTCGTCAGCGACGTAGAGCAAACCATCCGCATCCGGACGGATGAGCGCGGGGCCGAGGCGATCTAAGGCGCGCTCCGCAACCATCGTTATTCATCTTACGTGAACGATTACCTGCTCTCGAGCCTACTCGGAGTGATCGAGGGGCTAACCGAATTCCTGCCTGTCAGCTCGACGGCGCATTTGCGCATCACGGAGGCCCTGCTTCAGATCGATCTCCGGAACGGTTTCTGGAAAATGTACAGCATCGTCATTCAATTGGGCGCGATCCTGGCGCTGACCGCATTTTTCTGGCGCCGGATCCTGAATTTTCTCCACACCTTTCCGCGCGGCGAAGACGGGGACCGCACGATCGTGAATCATCCATTGAGCCTGATCATGATCGCCTTCGTGGTGACGGCGATTCCGGCCTTCCTACTCACGAAGTTGATCGGGAAGAACCTGGAGAACCTTCACGTCATGGCGCTCGCCCTGCTCATCGGCGGCGTCGTGATGTGGATCGTGGATGCGGTCTTCGTCAGGCCGAGTGTTCACCACATGGAGGAGACGAATCTTCCGACCGCGATCTGGATCGGCGCGGTGCAAATCCTCTCGGCGGTCTTCCCGGGCACGTCACGCTCCATGTGCACGATCGCGGCCGGGCAGGTGGCCGGCATGTCACGCGAGGCCGCGCTCGAGTTTTCCTTTTTTCTCTCCATCCCGACGATGTTTGTCGCGACCGGCTATGACCTTCTGAAGACGCTCAAGCCGCAGGCGGCCACGGAAGGGATCGCTCCCCTCAGCATGACGCCGCATCTTTGGATCGTGCTGGCGATTGGTTTCGTCGCCGCGTTTATCGTCGCCTATGTGGTGGTCGCCTGGTTTCTGCATTGGGTGCGACGGCACGGCTTCGTCCCCTTCGCCGTTTATCGGATCGCGCTCGGGATTCTTCTTCTTTTCGCGCTGGGGCGCGGAATGCTTGGCCGCTGATGGAAAAAGGCTTACACTTTCGCTCGTGCAGACCGAGATCATACTGCCAGATCTTCAAAGCTGCGTTCTGTGCGAGGACGTGCGCTGCGAGTTCAACGGAATGCAAACGCTCGTTGGCGTGCTCAACATCATCCCGACGCCGAAGTTGCCGGTGAATTACATGCGGCTTTGCATCTGGACGCGCTGGTGCAGTGGCACGGGCCGTTTCCATCAGCGCTCCAAAATTGTCGGCCCGGACGACACCCAGACGATCGCGCAGGCGGAGGTCGATTTTGATCTCAAGCAGATGGAAGGGCACGCCACTAACGTGCATTATTTCGGCGGGGTGCAGTTCCAGCAATTCGGTCTGCACCATGTCGAAATCTATCTGGGGGACGAACTCAAGCTGCGCTTCCCGCTGCCGGTAGTCGAAGTCAAGACCGCCTGACGAGCATCCCGTCGCCGGCTAGAGGCGGCGATGCCGGTGACGAAAGGATTCCCTCTCCATTTCGGCGAAAGGGCGCCCTAACGAGTCTTATCCGGCCCCTAAATTCGCCCGACGAGCGCGAGAATCAGGATGATCAGAAGGATTAATCCGATTCCGCCAACCGGGTAGTAACCCCAGCCGGTGCTGTAGGGCCAGGCCGGAAAGGCGCCGATCAGGAGCAGGATCAGGATGATGAGTAGAATGGTACGCATAGGAGTTGACTAACGAAGCGTTGACGTTCCTCTGACAATCGTTGCCGGTTGGGTCAGCGGTCTTCTCCTTTCGAAAAACAAAACCGGCTTGCGCGCGCTGGCCGTCACCCTATCGTTCGAGCGCAACGGCCACAGACACCGCGTTTCAGGTCTCTGGCGGTTGCTCTCAAGCAGCAACGCGATGGCAAACACGATACTCGTCGGCGCGCAATGGGGCGATGAAGGCAAGGGCAAAATCATCGACGTCCTCACCTCCAATGCTGACATCGTCGTACGCAGCCAGGGCGGCAACAACGCCGGGCACACCGTCATTCAGGGCGGGAAAAAATTCGTCCTCCACCTCATCCCCGCGGGGATTTTGCGACGGAGCAAGATTTGCGTCATCGGCAACGGCGTAGTGATCGACCCGATCGCGCTTGTGGGCGAGATCGAGGGCCTGCGCAAGGTCGGGATCAAGATCGGGAAGAATCTTCTGATCAGCGATTGCGCGCATCTCGTTCTTCCCTATCACCGCGCGCTCGATGAACAGCGCGAGTTGCGCAAAGGCCACGCCAGGATCGGCACGACGAAACGGGGCATCGGTCCCGCTTACGCGGACAAAGCCGCGCGCACCGGGTTGCGCATGGCCGATCTGATGCAGCCGGAGGTTTTCACGAAGAAACTCCAGACCAAGATGCGAGAGAACAACAGCATCCTGAAGGCGCTCGGCGCCCGCCCGATTTCCTTCGCGAAAGTGAAAGCCGATTTTCTCGCCGCGGGCGAGCACCTCGGGCCGTTCGTCGCCAACACGGTCGTCTACCTGAACAAGGCCTTGCAGCAGGGAAAGGAAATCCTCTTCGAAGGCGCGCAGGGAACATTTCTCGACATCGATCACGGCACCTATCCCTACGTCACTTCCTCGAATACGACCGCGGGCGGTGCCTGCACCGGCACCGGTGTGGCGCCCCACCGGATGGATCGCGTTCTCGGCGTAATGAAAGCCTACACCACCCGGGTCGGCGAAGGCGCGCTCCCGACCGAGGATGCGGCGATCGCCGGCATGTTGCACGAAATGGGGCGGGAATTCGGCGCGACGACAGGGCGGGCGCGGCGCTGCGGCTGGTTCGATGCCGTTGCGACCCATTACGCGACCATGATCAACGGGATCGACGAGCTCGCGATCACAAATCTCGACGGCCTCGATCGCGTCGACCCGATCAAGATCTGCGTCGCCTATCGCCTCGACGGCAAGATCCTCGACGTCCCGCCGAGCGACGCCGGGCAATGGACGCGCTGCGAGCCGGTTTACCTCGAGCTGCCGGGGTGGAAACGATCAACCGAAAAGGTGAAAAAGTTCGGCAATTTGCCTAACGAGGCGAAGAGCTATGTTCGCCGCCTGGCCGAGCTGACCGGCTCTCGCCTGACGATGGTGAGCGTCGGTCCGGCGCGCGGGCAGACGCTTTACCTGTAGAGTCATGGCCGCGCCGACCAAAGCGATCCCGCGTCACATCGCCATCATCATGGACGGCAACGGCCGCTGGGCAAAGGAGCGCGGCCTGCCCCGGATCAAGGGCCACGAGGAAGGGGCCAAGGCAGTGCGGGCCTGTGTTGAAGGTTGCGGCGAGCTCAAGGTCGAGTTCCTCACGCTCTATGCCTTCTCGGCGGAAAATTGGCAGCGGCCGAAGAGCGAAGTTTTTGCTTTGATGCGCCTGCTGGAGCGTTTCCTGAAGGAAAAGACGGCGGAGTTAGTCGAGAACAACGTGCGTTTGCAGGCGATTGGCCGCCTGACGGATTTGCCGGAAGCCTGCCAGCAGCAGTTGCACAAGTCGATCGAGCTCACGGCGCAGAATAACGGCCTCACCCTGATCCTCGCGCTCAGTTACGGCGGCCGGCTTGAAATCATCGACGGCATCAAGAGCCTTCTGCACGAGATCGAGCTCGGACATATCGATCCCGCCATGATCGACGTCGAGATGTTTAGTAAACATCTTTACACTCGCTATTATCCCGATCCCGATCTGCTCATCCGCACTTCCGGCGAAATGCGGATCTCCAACTTCCTCCTCTGGCAGCTCTCCTACACGGAGATGTATGTCACCCCGAAATACTGGCCGGATTTCGGGAAGGAAGACCTCTTCGATGCGGTCAAGGAATTTGGCCTGCGCCAGCGCCGTTACGGCGGAGTCTAGACTAAGGCCCGAAATCGGCTGATCGCGGGTTTGCAGCCGGCGGGTGAAAGTGGTTCGCTGAAGCCGGATGAAAACGACGAAAGCCATGCGATCGACCGCCAACATCCATGCCGTCGTCGGCTCCGATGAAAGTGAGATCAAGCGAGTCGCGGCCGAGCTTGCGGCGACGCTTACTCCGCCGGAGGCGGGCGATTTTGGGGTCGAGATCATCGATGGTTGCGCGGACAATGCCGACCAGGCGGCGGCGCGGATTCGCTCGACGATTGAAGCGTTACAAACGCTGCCTTTTTTCGGCGGCGGCAAGCTTGTCTGGCTGAAGAACGCGAATTTTCTCGGCGACAGCAAACTGGCCGGTTCGATCGCGGTGCAGGAGGCGCTTGAGGAATTGAGCGCCACTTTGCAAAGCGATTTCGGCAGCGAAGTGAAATTTCTCCTGAGTGCGCCGGAGGTGGACAAGCGCCGGTCATTTTACAAGGCGCTGGCAAAACGAGCCGAGGTCCAGGTTTTCGACAAGCTCGATGCGAACCGCGGTGGCTGGGAGGAAGCGGCCACCGACCTCGTCCAGTCGTTAGGCAAAAAACGCCAGCTGCGTTTCGAGGAAGAGGCGCTCGACCTCTTCGTCCTCCTGACGGGCGGCGATACGCGCACGATCAACAACGAGCTGGAGAAGCTCGATCTTTTCCTTGGCGCAAAGGAGCGGCGGGTAACGTTGGAAAACGTCCGCAGCCTGGTGCCGATTTCGCGTGCCGGAGTCATTTTCGAGCTCGGCAACGCGCTCGCGGCCCGGGACCTCGAGCACGCGCTCGCTCTCGTTAGGCGATTGCTCGATCAGGGCGAATCGGTCATTGGCATCCTGCTCGTGGCGATTATCCCGACCGTCCGCAATTTGCTCCTGGCCAAAGACCTGATGCAGCGACACCGGCTGCCTCGCCCGGGAGTGCCCTACGGCTTTATCTCCACTCTCAATCGTCTTCCGCCCGCAGCAACGGCCCACCTGCCGCGCAAGAAGGACGGGTCAATCAACGGCTACGCCCTTGGGATCGCGGCCATGCAGGCTCACCACTTCGAGACCGCGCAACTCATCGCCGGCCTGGAAGCCTGCCTGAGGGCGAATCTGCAAATCGTCACAACCCAACTCGATCATCAACTGATCCTGAACCAGGTGGTGGTAAAGCTGCTGGCGGAAAGATAGCGCGAGCTTCCAGCTTGCGACCTGGCCAGCCAACGCAAGCTGGAAGCTTGCGCCGCCCTTTCACGGAGCGTCGTTCGTCTGCTTGCGCGCCATCGGCCCCACCCACGGGATATCCCAGCGCACGCCGCTGAAGGCTTTCACGATGGCAATGATCAAAACAATCAGGAAGGCGATTTGCACCAGGGCCGAAGCGAGCGCCCAAAGGCCGGCCAGGAGCAGTCCCAACCCGGGCATCGAGCGCAGGATTTCATGCATGATCGACGACAAAATGTTAAACAAAAACCAGGCCGCGCCAAAGATGATGGATTGCATCGCATAGAAGCGCACAAAGCCGTCGCGTTTCTCCAGAATATAAAAAATGATGCCCCCGATGAGCGGGAAGCAGGCGAGCGCCGCCCCGACGTTCGAAGGCAAACCAGTGGAGTTGGGCTGCGCCGGCCCCGGATCGTTGGTCGGCAGGGGCGGTGGTTGGACGGGATCGGCTGGATCAGGCATGCCTTTATTTACATGAATGCACGGCGGGTGAGCAAGCTTTGCTTCGGGCGCAATTTCTCTTACGCAAAACGGGACCAGGATGATACGGTGCGCGCGTCGGAAGTTTTGCCGATGAGAAACGCGACAGGTGGATTCACTTTGATGGAGGCGAAGTCGATCGAAGTCCAAGCCGGCCAGAATCGCTACGAAGTGCTGATCGGGCCGGGGTTGCTCCGACAAATTGGCCCGCTCGTTAGGCGACTCTTCGCCGGCTCGAAGGGCGCGATCATTTCCGACCCCAATGTTGTGCAGTGCTTCGGCGAGACGGTTAACGCGAGTCTGCGGCAGGTGGGTTTGGCCATGGAGATGATTACGGTTCCCGGCGGCGAGACGGCAAAGTCGATGGCGCAGGCGACGGAGCTTTGCGAACGGCTGAGCGCCGCCGGGCTCGATCGTACTTCCCTTGTGGTGTCGTTAGGCGGAGGCGTGCTCAACGATCTGGCCGGTTTTGTCGCGGCGATCTATTTTCGTGGCATCCCGTATGTCTCGGTTCCAACCACGCTCCTCGCGCAGGTCGATAGCTGCATCGGTGGCAAGACCGCAGTCAATTCCAGGGCGGGGAAAAATTTGATCGGCGCCTTTCATCATCCGGCGCTCGTCGTGGCCGATACCGATACCCTCCAGACG
>JBOHXL010000049.1:0-30740 GCA_050736975.1 Chthoniobacterales bacterium
GACTTCGCTCGCTCCCGGTTCGCGCGTCGTTTCGGATTATCTGGCCAAAACCGGTTTGCAAACTTATCTCGACCGCCTCGGGTTCAACATTGTCGGCTACGGCTGTACCACCTGCATCGGCAACTCCGGACCGCTGCATCCGCGGATTGAAGATGCGATCAACAAATTTGATCTCGTTGCCGCCTCCGTCCTGTCGGGCAACCGCAACTTCGAGGCGCGCGTTCATCAAAACATCAAGGCCAACTTCCTTATGTCGCCGCCACTCGTGGTGGCCTTTGCTCTCGCCGGCCGGGTCGATCTTGATCTGGCGAAGGATCCGCTCGGTCGGGATCGGGAAGGGAAAGAGGTCTTTCTCAGGGACCTTTGGCCCTCGTTAGGCGAAATCCGGCATGTCATGCAGTCGGCGCTGACGCCTGAAGTCTTCCGCAAGCTTTATCGCGACTTTGCCGATCAAAACCCCAAGTGGAACGAAATTTCCTCCAGTACGGGTGAGATCTACCAGTGGGACGAGCAGAGCGACTACATTCATGAGCCGCCGTTCTTCGCCGATTTTTCGATGACGGTCGGGAAAATTGAGGATGTTTGTGGTGCCCGCCCGCTCGGCATTTTCGGCGATTCGGTCACGACCGATCACATCTCTCCGGCGGGCGCGATCAAGCCCAACTCCCCGGCCGGGAGATACCTCGTCTCGCGCGGAATCAAGCCGGAGGACTTCAACAGCTATGGGAGCCGGCGCGGCAATGATCTCGTCATGACCCGTGGCACGTTCGCGAACGTGCGGATCAAAAACCTGATGGTGCCGGGAACAGAAGGCGGCGTGACCATTTATCAACCGAGCGGTGAAGAGATGTCGATCTTCGCTGCCGCGATGAAATACGCGGAGACGAAGACGCCGCTCGTCATCCTCGCCGGGACTGAATACGGGACCGGTTCGAGCCGCGACTGGGCGGCAAAGGGAACGCGATTGTTAGGCGTAAAAGCCGTGGTCGCGGCCAGCTTTGAGCGGATTCATCGCTCTAATCTCGTCGGAATGGGCGTGCTCCCGGTGCAATTCAACGAAGGAACGAATGCGCATTCGTTAGGCCTGGATGGTTCTGAGATTTACAGCATCACCGGCCTCTCCGAGTCGATCCAGCCGGGGCAAAATCTGACATTGGAAATCAAGCCCGCACAGGGCGACAGACAGCGGGTGCCGGTGAAGCTGCGGATCGATACGCCGATTGAGGTCGATTACTACCGACATGGCGGGATTTTGCCGTTCGTGCTACGGCAATTGCTCGCGCGCAAGTGAACCAGGTCGAGTGACCTGACACATGAAAAAACTGCGCGTGGCAGTCTTGTACGGCGGTCGCTCGGGAGAACACGAAATTTCACTGCAATCGGCCGCGTCTGTCATCAACCATCTGGATCGCAATCGCTTCGACATCGTGCCAGTGGCGATTGACAGGAACGGTCGGTGGCACCTCAACGATCTTTCTTTGATCGAAGGAAGGAAGTTTCTCCCGGTTTACAAGGACCCGCCCGAAGTCGTGCTTCCCCCAAATTCGAGCGATAAAAGCGCCCTTTTCGGTTTGGGCGGCGGCGAAGAACTCAGAGCGATCGACGTGGTTTTTCCCGTCCTTCATGGACCCCTGTGCGAAGACGGAACAATCCAGGGACTACTGGAGCTCGCGGATGTCCCATATGTCGGGTGCGGAGTGCTCGCGTCGGCGGTGGCGATGGATAAGGAAGTCGCGAAACGATTGGCTCGCGATGCCGGAGTTCCAATTGTGCCTTACCTGTTGCTAAAGCATGACCACTGGAAGAGAGACGCGCAGCGTTGGGCAGACCAGATCCAGAGAAAGCTTGGTTATCCGATTTTCGTCAAACCAGCAAATCTCGGCTCGAGCGTTGGCGTGCACAAGGTCAAGGAAGCCGCGGAATTGAGCGCTGCGCTCGAGAACGCATTCGATTACGACAGAAAAGTTCTGATCGAAGTAGCGGTGGATTCGCGCGAGATCGAGTTGTCGGTCCTGGAGAATTCCGATCAGGGAGCCGAAGCGTTAGTGAGCGTCCCCGGTGAGGTCGCCCCGACGCATGAATTCTATTCTTACGAAGCTAAATATTTGGACGAAAAGGGCGCCGCGCTAATTATCCCGGCGAAACTCGCGGTCGAACAGATGGAACGCGCGCAAGACATCGCAAGAAAAGTTTTCCTGGCAATTGAGGGCGAAGGAATGGCTCGGGTCGATCTGCTGCTTGATCGAACCAGTGGGGAACTTTTCTTCAACGAGTTGAATACGATCCCGGGTTTCACCTCGATCAGCATGTACCCAAAGTTGTGGGAAGCATCGGGAATCGGCTTCGCCGAACTCTTGTCCAGACTTATCGATCTTGCCATGTCGCGGCAGGAAAGAAAGAAATCGCTGGTGCGGGAGTTTCGCCCTTAGCAGGAGCAGCGTTCACCAAATTGTCGCGAGGAAATCGCGATCGTAAGAATGGAGCCTCGTTGCCATCGAAAAGATCGCGGGGCGACGAGGCCCGGATCGAGGCGAAAATTGAGCATCACGAGATACTTCCAGTTCGCGGCCAGGAACGGCTTCGATTCTCGTTAGGCTGGCGGCGGGATGGCGAATTAGCGCAAAAGCCTGTCCAGTGCCGGGTCGGGTTGGG
Source organism: Chthoniobacterales bacterium (assembly GCA_050736975.1). Classification (GTDB taxonomy): domain Bacteria; phylum Verrucomicrobiota; class Verrucomicrobiia; order Chthoniobacterales; family UBA10450; genus Palsa-1392. The sequence goes on from JBOHXL010000049.1 coordinate 2,653, forward strand.
CGCCAAGGGCGAGCGCTTTCTCGTATTGGCGCCGGGCCAGTTCTTTCGCCGGCGGTTGCGAGGTCGAATAAACGACCGCGAGGTTGAAATGCGCGTCGGCGTAATCGGGATTGTCGGCGATCGCCTCGAGCATTTCTTTTTCCGCCGCCTCCTGCCAGCCTTTCTGGCTCGCTGTAATCCCAAGGTAATTATGCGCCGTCGCGCTCTTCGGGTTGATCGCGAGCGACTTCGTCAGCTCGGTCAGCGCGTCGTCGAACTTACTTTGCTGATAATACACAATCCCAAGCGTGGTGTGGGTGAATTCATCCTGCGGCGCGATTGCGATCGCTTTCTTGAGCGTCAGCTCAGCGGCTTTCAGTTTCCCGTTGCGGAAAAGAACGACCCCAAGATTGGAGAGCGCATAAAGGTTGTTCGGACTTTTCGCCAGGATCGCCTGGTACTCCTTTTCCGCCTCCTTAAATCTTCCGTGGTCGAAGTTGGATTTGGCTTGGCGGGCGAGCGGGAGAAGATCCGACGGCACGCCGGGCTTGAAGGTGGCGCCGACCGGTGGGCCGATCGCGCTGTCCTCACCCCGCGCAAGCGCTTCGCGGATTGACTTATCGTTAGGCGGAGCGCTCTGCGAATCGGCCGGCGCATTGCCGATTGTGACCAGATTTGCTGGTTTGGCCATCGTCAGGCTGGCCTTCACCGTGCCCGGGATCGAATCGGAAATTGCCACGACCGGCGTCTTCAAGAGCGCCAGCTCCTCAGGACTCAACTTGGTGATCGGTTCCGCCAGGAGGTGAATCTGCTGATCGAGAACGTCGGATTTTATTTTCAGCCGGTCGAACTCCGCGAGCATTAACTTCTTGGCCTGTTCGCGGCGCGCTTCTTCCTGGCGTTCCCGCACCACGATGGCGCGCAGCATTTGGTTTTCTTTGAGCAGTTGAGCGCTCTCCTCAGGTGATGCGCCGTTGAGTTTTGCGGCGGCGAGCTGGCCGCTCGCGTCGTCCAGCTGCGCGCGCAGATCAGCAATCATTTTTTCCGAATCCTGGTTTGCTTTCTGGCTGGTGACCAGCTGGTCGCGCAGCTTTTCCAGCTCCTGCCTCACCGCGTCCAGCTCCTGCGCCTTGCGCGGGCGGTCGGAGCTGATTTCGCGCACCGTGTTCTCCGCGGCAGCCAATTTCTTTTGGAGGTCGTTGTTTTGCGCCACCAGCACCTGTACTCGCGCCTGGGCATCCCCTGCGACTCTTAATTCCCGCAGGGCGTCGTCGCGTTCGCGCCGCATCGTGTCGCGCTCCTGGGTTACGCTGGCGACCTCCTTGCGCGCGTCGAGAAGCTTGCTACTGGCCTCCGCGCTCTCCTTTTCGGCGGCACCGCGGCCGGCCTGGGCGGCCTCAAGCGCTTTTTTTAGCTGCGTAATCTCACCCTGCAACGCGATCGTGGCTTTCTGATCGCCCGTCCCGGTCGATTGGATGAGCTGGAGCGATTCCTGAGCCGCGGCCAATTGGTCGCGCACTTCTTTTTCGGCCTTGGAGGTCTTGGCCAAGTCGCCTTTTGCCTGTTCGAGTTCGGCGTTGGTCGTCTGCAATTTGTTCGCGAGCTCGAACTTTTCCTTCTGCGCGGTCGAAATGTCTTGTTGCGATTTCTTCAGCTCGGTTTCCAGCGTTTCGACGCGAGCGCGCAGTTCCTTGGTCGCATCTCGGATCGCGCCTTGGATGTCGGGCGGTTTTGCCAGGGGCGGTGCGGCGCCGATCTCCACGCTCGGTTCGCTTCGGGAGGCGGTGGGCAAGGTGGGCGTTTCGCCTTCCGTCAGCGCTGGTTCGGCGGTGGCGGCGAGATCGCGTTGAGTGGCGAGCTTGCTTTGCACACGCAGAATCGCCTCAGCGATTTTGCGGCCGCGATAATCGACGATCGCAGGTTGCCAGTCGCCGTGATTTTTCTTCAACTCTTCCAGCAACGAACCGGCAAAGCGAAACTTCGCAAGGGCGGGCTTGAACTGGTTCTCGCGCTCGAGTTTTTCGCCCTGCTGAGAGGTCATGTAGGCTTTGAGGAAAACTTCCGAAGGGTCGACTTCCTGCGCGAGGGAGGCGACTGGCTGCGCGAGAAACGCCAGAACGGGAAGAAGCAGCAGCCCGATTTTGATCATCGCCAGAGGGCCGGACAATAGCCGACGTTCCTCGGGGTAGCAATGTTCGTGCGCGGCGCTTTGTCTTTGCACTTTGCAATTGGGCATGGAAAAACTAGAGTCCTGCGCGACGGTGGCCATAGCTCAATGGTAGAGCCCCAGATTGTGGTTCTGGCTGTTGCGGGTTCGAGTCCCGTTGGCCACCCCGGACGAAGGTCGCGGGTTCGATTTTTCCCGGCCATCCTTGCTTCTCCGACAGCCATCCGGTTACAAATCACGGCCTTGCTCAACGAAGATCACTTCGTTAGGCCCGGAAAAACCGCCTTGACCTAGGGCCGCGCTGCGGTGCTGCCGCCGCTCGGTGAAGCCGTCGGGAGCGCCGGGCGGATCGAAATCGCCAGTTGTTGTCGCGCGGACTTGAGTATGGTCATGGGCTTGTCGAACTCGAGGATGACCGCGCCTTCGCCCGAGGTGGTCGCGGCCTGCCTGGTCTGGTTCGGCGTAGTCACCATCGTTATCAGCATCGCGTTGTAAGCGAGCGTCACCTTGTTCCCGTCGTCCGCCTTCAGTTGCCCCTTAAAGCGCAACGAGTGTTCTGGGTCGTCCACGAAATCGAATGAAACCGCGCGGCGTGCCGTGATCAGCTCGGCCTGCTGTTTCTTGTCCTCTGAGGAAAGAGTGAACGTGATCACGTAGTTGGTAGGAAGCGGCTCGTCCGCCTTGGGATCAGCATTTGGATCGGCGATCACCGGGTCGTGGGCGCGGACTGGAACGCACAAAACGAGCAGCTGCCAGATAACGAAAGCTTTGAGTTTCACGCTTGGTGAAATCATGAGTCTGATCTTACGCCGATCTCGCCGCAGACTCCACTGTTCAAGAGACGGAAAATGTCTACCCTTCTTCCAGCTCCAGTGCCTGTAGCTCAACCGGATAGAGCTTCTGACTTCGGATCAGAAGGTTGGGGGTTCGAATCCCTCCAGGCACGCCATAGTAAATGGCGAATTTCGTCAGACCCAGGCCAACATGCTTGGCCACTTTCTGGCCATTTATTCAGAGCATCTCTCTCTTCTGCGACTGCATCTCAGGCCACCCGATTGCAATCGACTGCACGGCCAGAAGCCGATGCGACGGCCACCCTAAGCCGGAGGGAGTATTTGGATCGCCGCGCGATTGGTCAGGATATTTACATTGACGGCGCCGCCCGGCGGCTGATTCTCGAGGCCGTAGTTCCTGCGCGCGACAAAATCCAACCGCTCCAAGTTCCGCGCCTTGTCCAGAATTTCGCCCGGTTCCATCGCTTCCAAATGGGGCAACACCTTTTCTGTGACGCCCGCCATTCGCTCGACGTGACGCGCTCCGCGTTCGTGCATGGTCGCCGCGGCTGCATCGCAGGCAGGGACGATCGCGCGCTCTGCCGGCTGCGCCAAGTTCCTTGCCGCGTCGATGCGCTGTGTCCAATGCTCCCGGCTCGCGCGCGCCAGCATGGTGCCTTCAGGAATTCCCATCTTGCGGGCGAGTTCACGAAGACCAATTCCAGATGCAAATGCAGTCCTGGCCTGTCCCCAAGTCTCGGCGGGAATTCGCGCGCGCATGTTCGCACGAACGTTATAGCTTTGGCCGTTCACTCACAAGGGGAAAATCCACCGGCTGCAATTGTCTTGACCCGTCGCGGGGCGGCTGTTCAGACTCGCGGACTCAGGAGCAACCCTTATGAAAAACCTACGTCCACAACTCACACTCACCTATTTTCTCGCTACCGTCGCGGTAGCCACAACCGTGCTCGCCGTTGACCCACCGCCGGATGGAGGCTATCCCAACTTCAACACCGCGGAAGGTGATTCTGCACTTTTTGGCCTCACCACCGGCTTCAACAACACGGCCGATGGTTATCAAACGCTCTATAGTAACAACACTGGCAGCTATAACACGGCCATTGGTTTTCAAGCACTTCTTAGCAACACCACAGCTTACAGCAATACGGCTATTGGCGCAGAAACGCTGTCTATGAATACGACCGGCGCCGGCAATACGGCTACCGGAGTGTTGGCGCTCTATTGTAACACGACCGGCAGCGCTAACAGCGCCTTTGGTTCTAGTGCGCTCGCGTCGAACACTACTGGTTTTGCCAATACGGCCATGGGCGTCGGCGCTCTGCAAGAGAACAGGACTGGCTTCTATAACACGGCTGCCGGAACCTCGGCCCTCCTATACAATATCGGTTCTAATAATACCGCTGCTGGCAATTATGCGCTCTCTTTCAACTTGACCGGCAATAATAATACAGCCGTTGGTTCTTGTGCGATGCAAGGTAATCCAGATATTGGGATGACGGGAAACAACAACACAGGAATTGGTTTTTTTGCGCTCTATGAGAACACAACCGGAAGCGGCAATACCGTAAATGGCGCTAATGCACTCGAACACAACGCTGCTGGCGCCAATAATACGGCCACCGGTTACAATGCGCTTTTTTTCAACAGCACCGGCAACTGTAATACCGCCGATGGTCAGGCGGCGCTTTATAGTAACACTACCGGCAGTAACAATACGGCTAGCGGCTGCCTTTCTCTTAACGCTAACACGACAGGCATCAACAATGCGGCCAATGGCGTAAGCGCTTTAACAGCCAACACGACCGGGAATTACAACACCGCAGACGGTCAAGGATCGCTTTCCGCCAATACAACTGGCAGCAACAACGCTGCCGTCGGTCAGAATGCGCTTAAAAGCAGCACAACCGGTTCTTCCAATATCGCATTAGGCAGCAATGCGGGGTATAATCTTACGACCGGCAGTAACAATATCGAGATTGGCGATCGAGGCGTCGCAGCCGACGCGAACACGATACGGATTGGCAAGCAAGGTACACAGAAGAACACGTATATCGCCGGGGTCAGTGGTGTAGCCGTAGCAGGAGGCGTAGGTGTGATCATCGACACGACCGGTCACATGGGGACAGTTGTTTCCTCGGCCCGCTACAAGGAAGCAATCCAGCCAATGGACAGGGCGAGCGAGGCGATCCTTTCCCTGCAACCAGTGACCTTTCATTACAAGAAGGAGTTAGATCCTGAGGCTATCCCGCAATTCGGCCTGGTGGCCGAACAGGTGGCCAAGGTCGATCCCGATCTCGTGGCCCGCGACGAGCAAGGCAAGCCCTACACGGTGCGCTACGAGGCGGTGAATGCGATGCTGCTTAACGAATTCCTGAAGGAACATCGGAAAGTGGAAGTTCTCGAACACGCTCAAAATATGTCGCAGGCCGACGCCGCAGAGCAACGGCGCGAAATCGACGATCTCAAAGCCGCGTTGAAGGCGCAGGCCGCACAAATCCAGAAGGTGAACGACCGGCTTGCGGCAAGCCAGACTACACCGCCAATGCTCGTCGAGAATCCGTAGCTTCAAGCAGTATCGAGCCGTGCGCATCATTGAAGTGCGACCATCAAAGAAGTTCAAGGGCGCTTGGGTTGCCTTCGAGTCTCCTGGCGTCGAACCCGCCTTTGCTCAACCTAACGGGAGGGAAAAGGCGATTGCTTACGCTCGCGGTCGATTCGGCGGCAGCGAGGGGGAAATTCACGTTTATGATGAGGCAGGCCAAGAAGTCGTCGAGACGATCACGATCGACGACCGGATCAAATACCCGAGCGCGTCCGCATAGTGCCTTCAGGAATACCATGCGGCGCGCCAGCTCCCGCAACATTTCGCCTAATTGGCAGTCCAGTTGAAGGAGTGATCCATTGGCTAGGAAAATTGGCAATCCTGCGAGATTTCATCGGTATTTTCTGCTTTTTCGTGACGCGCAGAGCGTGTAAAGCTCGGGCCTCCATGGCCCGCGCTCGCTTCTCCGCCAGACAAGCTCATCGAGCGCCGCTCCCGAACTGATGCCTCCGCGAAGAAAACCAACCGCGCCTGATCAACTTGGCCTGAGCCTGCGCGGCGAAGGCTTCGAAGGGGCGTTGGAAACAAGAGGCGTTTTCTCTGCTTCTTACTTAGCCCGCCACCTTCCGAATGCGTCTGAATTCGCGACGGGCCAAGACGTGACCCAGCCGTTTCGTGAAATCGCGGAAATCTGGCGAGGGAGAGTCACCGCGATGAGTCGCCCTAGTAGCAACGAAGCCTTCACCTGCTCGGAATTTCTTGAGCCAATCTTGGATCGGCTAGGTTGGCTGCGGATTCCCCAGCGATCAATGCCGGGCGGTTTCGCAACGCGGAAGGTTCCCGACTATTGTCTTCTCATATCTGCGGAGGATTTCACGGCCGCCTCGGAAGCCGATGCAACGACGCTCTTTCGGCTTAGCTCAACGGTTCTGGAAGCGAAGAGATATCTTCACCCACTGGATAGAATTTCGCGGCGTGAAACTCCTGGATGGTTTCCGAGCCAACAGGTTCAGGATTACCTCAATCACGCTAAGGACGCGAGCGGGCGTCGTTTTTTCGATTGGGCTATTCTCACGAATGGATCGGAATGGCGCCTCTACACGGAGCGTTCAACTGTCGGCGCATACTTCGCTTTCCATCTCATACGAAACGGGCAGTTTTGCTCGCTCGAAGAGTTTCGAGTTTTCTTTACGCTCTTTCGAGCTGCCGCGTTCGAGCGCAACCCAGCCGGACGGTGTTTTCTTGATACGGTCCGAGAGCAGTCGCTTCGGCTCCAAGCCGATCTCGAGGACAAACTACGGAAGCGTATCTTCGGCGTGCTCGAAGATGTAGGCACCGGCTTCGTCGATTTCCGAGAGAACGGCCTAACCGAGGCAAATTTTGTCGAGGTTTACAGCAATGCATTGGTTCTTCTCTATAGGCTTCTCTTTGTTCTTTACGCGGAGAGCCGCGGCTTACTCCCCGTGAAGTCTCACGGGCCGGGATCGAATCGCCGCTACCTCAACGAGTTCTCCCTCGCACGACTCGTAGAACGCCTCCGCGACCGGACTCTTTACGCGGACAACGCTTTCACCACTCTCTATGAAGAACTGCTTCGCCTGTTTCACCTCATCAATGGCACACATCCCCAGCAGAACGCGGCACTCGGTGTCACGAGGTACAATGGCGGTCTATTCAATCCGGATCTGAGCCCAAAGCTGGAGGAATGGCGAATCGGTGATCGCGCGCTCGCGGATGTGTTGCGACAGTTGATCTTCGCGCAGCCTCCAGCCCGGGCTAACCAGCAACAAGGTCAGCTAAGCACAGATGAGTCGATCGACTACAGCACGCTAGAGGTTAGACAGCTTGGCGACATCTACGAAGGACTACTTGGCGCGCATTTCGAGCGCGATAACGCCCGCCTCGAGTTGCGCAATCAGAACGGCGAGAATCACCGTCACGGTATCTTCTATACTCCAGACTGGGTCGTCCAATTCCTCATCCGCGAAACACTCTCCCCGCGCGTCGCGCTAATTGAGCATTCCGCTGATGTGGAACGGGCGCGCTCCGTTCAGTCTGAGGAAGGACGTCGCAACAACGCTTTTGCGCTTGGTGTGTTACGTCTAAGTGTCGTCGATCCTGCGATGGGAAGCGGACATTTCCTTGTTCGCGCCACGGAGTGGCTGGCCGAAAAGATCATGGGCCACCCAACTACGCAGGCAATGACTGAGCAAATCGTTACCCAAGGCCCGCGAGCGGTGAGCCGCGAGCAGATCGTCGCGCGCGGGAAGATACCTGTCTCTCCCGGAGTATCGCAGGAGCAATCGGAGATAGCCTATTGGCGGCGACGGGTTGTAGAGGCATCGATTTACGGCGTAGACATCAATCCGATGGCGGTAGAACTTGCCAAGCTTTCTCTGTGGTTAACGTGCATCGCTGCAGACGAGCCGCTAAACTTCCTCGATCACCATTTGCGCCAAGGAAACGCTCTCCTTTCAGTAGCGCCGGATGAACTGCGACGCGCACCGGTCAGGATATTGGATGCAGAGGAGCGGACTTTTGAAATCGGCGAAAATCTCAACGCGGCGCTGGCTGGGGTGATCCAGCAAACGATGAACATCGAAGGTACTGCGAGCACGGAGATGGAAGTCGTGAAGCGCAAGGAGAGGCAATGGCGCGCCGCGCGTGAGCGACTGCAACCGTTCCTCGATCTCGCCGACCTTTGGCTCGCTGCGAGCGACGGAGTTTCCGTTGACGAGATTAGCTACTTGCTGGCGGCGCGCTGGATTATCACGCCGGACGAGGTGAACAACGATGAGCGCCGGGAAGCCAGGCGCTTTCTACAAGCTATTGCGGAGGAGCTCACGTTGAGAAAACGCACGCTGACGCCATTTCATTGGCGCCTTGAATTCCCTGACGTTTTTTACAGTGAGGACGGCGCACCCCTTCCGTCCGCAGGTTTTGACGCCGTGCTTGGCAATCCACCATATATCTCCACTCACACTAGCAGCGCAGAGAGTTGGCGGAGTATTCTCGGAATACGGGCTGGATTTCTTGAAGACCTCTACGTCCATTTCACCGACTTAGGGTTTCGTATATTGAGACCCGGGGGCGGATTCGGCTTTATCGTCTCCGACACGTTTTTCACGCTGGCATCCAAGTTGCCGATGCGCGAACTCCTTCAGTCGCGCGCGCTCGACTGGCTCGGTCAGTGCGATCCGTTCGACGCGACAGTGGACGCGGCGATTTTTGTCGCACGCAATTCGCCCGCGACGGCCGATGACAGATTTACCTTTGTCCAAGCCCGACCACTGAAACGGCCCGACGGTTCAAGAACAACACCTGACAAGGCTCTATCTTCAGTGCCATCCGCCGAAGCTATCCTTTGGAATGCGGCAACGACAGACCAATCGAGCGATGCTGGCATCCGGCATGCCACAGTAAATGAGTTGCGCGTTCATCAGGTATCCCGGTCCATCTATGTTGCCGCGCACAAACGCGCTTTCTTTGAGCCGCGCTTTGGAACGCTCGCTCTTTACCGGCGATTTAACGAGCGGGTTAAGGAACTTGTCAATGAATGGTGGGACAAGATAGAGGATTCGCGTGCATTCGCTGCCAATATCAGTGCGATCCAGCGCTACCACCGTACGCTGCGGCCCGGAAGCATTTCACTGGTTGGCTTAATCGCAGAAGGTGGCCAAGGAATGCGCACTGCGAACAACGCCCGTTTCTTGGCATACCTTGGGGGCACGCCGCAGGCACGCGCATTAGACGAAAAGGCAGCGGAATGGAGCTCCGCCTGGCTAAACCAAACGACGATCGCTCCGGTCTTTCGCCAGCTGATTACCGACGAAGGGGGTGACCCGAACAACCCGACTCGTGTGCGCGCAGCGTGGGAATCTGCTGTTCACCAGCTGCGGGAGCAATTCACCGCAGGTCAGCTTGGCTTCGGACGCACTGCTCTCTTTCGGATAGCTCCGCGCGATCTGATCGCTACGGACGCAGACTACCGTTTCGCATTTGAACGCCGCAAAGCGGAACTTCTACGTCACTGGCAGAATCGCGCCGAACTCGATGCGTTCTGGCAAGAGCCGTTGGAAGTTGATGGACGCACCCACACGCACGGTCCCCTGCAGCGTGCGACAGCCATTTCGGATGGAGATTTCTGCGATCTCTGTCAACACATTCAGATCTGGATTGCCCGGGAGAACGATTCGCGTCCGCAACACCTGCGAATGTCAAAAACAGAAGTCCTCGGTTTGCGTTCGAGCGAGAACTATGCTGATCCGGGTGACGGTCCTCGGATCGCTACCATTTACAACGGGTTGAGAGGTCGCGGTCAATTCGTTGCCTTCCGCAAAGGTGATCCGGAAGGTAGCCGCTGGATCGATAACGAGCCCCTTTACATCGAGTGGACGGAGTGGGTCGCCGACTGGATGTTCAACAACAGCGGACGGCGGTCTCCCAATATGCCCGTCATTAGAAATGCTGGCCTCTATTTAACGCCCGGGGTTACTTGGTCGCTACATGCGAATCATGTATCGACAAAATGTCGTTATCAGGAGCCTTGTGTCTTTGATTCTAGTAGTTCTCGTCTCACTCCGATCATTTCTTCTCTGTCGGCTAGAGCGTTCGTCGCCATCGCTAACTCCGATGTGTTTAGCTTCTTCCTGAAGAAGTTCGTCAAGCACAACCAAGACATCGAGATCAATGACATGCGGATGATGCCAATCGTTATTCCGACTCCGGAGCAACATGAGCAATTGCGAGAGCTAGCTGAGCTGTGCATCGAAGCAAAGCGTGCGGAATTCACAAACAATTCACCTTCAAACGAACTTGTGGCGCGGACGCGCAGCATTGGCGAGGAACTGCGCAGCCATGCCCCACACTATCTGCACCCCGGCGCGCAAGACTTTCTGCTCGCCACGCCACGCCACTGCCTCGCCGTCTTGGAAAGCGTGGTGAATTGGGAAGCCGAGAAACTTTACCGCGTCGAAGGCCTCGGCCCGTTCGACGAGTTTTGAAGCGCCTTTGTCAAAGCTCAAGCTCAGCAATCGATGCTAAACTAATATGACCAATAATACAGACGACGAAATTTCGCTGGAAGGAGACGACGCTAAGGAACCTCCCGATCTCAGTACTCCGACTGGAGACCGCGAAATATTGACGAGATCAGGCGATCCAGAGATTTTCGCACTCCACGACAAATACAAAAAAGGGAAATTGGTTTTGCAGCCAGACTTCCAACGACAGTTCGTTTGGGATCGAAAAAAAGCCAGCCGTTTGATCGAGTCCGTCCTCCTCAGCGTCCCCCTGCCGATTGTCTATCTATCAGAACAACCCGACGGGAAAGAGTATGTCATCGACGGCCAACAGCGTCTCACCAGCCTCTTTTCATTCATCGATGGCAAGTTTCCATCCGGTGAAGAGTTTCGCCTGGTAGGCCTGAATCCTTATCGGGAACTCAATAAGTATTCCTTCAAAGACATACCTGAGCAATTACAGGACAAAATCTCCTACTACACGCTCCGCAGCGTGACTTTGCTCAAGCAGAGTAGCTCCGACCTCAAGTTCGAAATCTTTGAGAGGCTAAATACCGGTTCTGAGCCGCTTAACGATCAAGAACTTCGGAATTGCGTGTATCGCGGTCCGTATAATCGGCTGCTAAAGGAGCTTGCGGCTGACAGTGATTTTCGCAGCCTTCTTGGTTTAAAAGGTGCCGACAAGAGGATGAAAGATGCGGAACTCGTCTTGCGGTTCGCGGCCTTTTTCCACGCCACTTACCTGAAGTATCAGCCACCGATGAAGCGTTTTTTCAATCAAGACATGGAAAAGCATCAGAACATCTCAGATGCCGACGCATCTTCGCTGCGGGCTGCGTTCAAGAATTCGATCTCCATCATCAAGTCGCTTTTCGGGACTGATCATGCATTCAAGCGGTTTTACGGTGGTGATGAACAGAACCCTGGCGGCCGATGGGAGCCAAAGAAATTTAACGCGTCCCTTTACGACGTTCTGATGGGCGTATTTCACGACAAAGACAAGAACCAGGTCTATGCCGCTCTCGATTCATTGCGTGAGGCGATTGTCGATTTGATGGCAACGAATCGACAATTTAACGATTCAATCCAGCTGAGTACGAGCTCCATCGAAAACGTGAAACTGCGGTTCGATATGATGCGGCAAACGGTCGAGGGAGTGTTGAAAGATCATGTCGTGCAGCCCAGGTGCTTCTCGCATGCGCTGAAGCAGGAGCTATTCGACAGGGACCAGACATGTCAAATTTGTCACCAGACGATTCAGCAGCTGGACGACGCCGCCGTCGATCACATTGAACAATACTGGCGCGGGGGTAAGACAATCCCGGAAAACGCGCGGCTTGCGCATAGATACTGCAATAGCGCGCGGCCTCGCAACGACTGAAGACATCGCCACCGAATCCGCGAAAAAATGGAGACGATTGGGCAGCAGCAGCTTTGGGTGTTTCGCGACGGCATTAACGACGCCGTCTCCATACAAAAACGCGCTTTCAGGAAGGAGAAAGCTCACTATGTCGCTTCGTATCTAGACCTGGCAAAAAAAGTCGCAGAGCTCCAATTCAAGAATCGGGACTATGTGTTGCTATTCCGTGGCCAACGGCATGACATTCGCAACCTTCAAAAATTCACAACACTTAAACCGAGCCTGTTCCGGCCACGTTCTGGGTCGCGGCGGAATCCTGATCAAGAAATTCTTACTAATCGGTTCGACCGTCTAAGGGCTGCCGAGCGCGTACTCCTACAACGGTACAAAGGAGCAGCCCTCCTCGGCATCGAGCGACTTGAGCGCTATCAGATCCTTCGCTGGGCGATTCTACAGCATTACGAAGTCTGTGCGACCCCCCTCCTTGATGTCACTCAATCGCTGCGCGTCGCGGCCTCATTTGCTTCGCTAGGTGCGAACGAGGAGGCATTTATTTTTGTCATCGGTGTTCCCAATATCAGCGGGGCCATCACGGCAAGTGCAGAGGCCGGGTTACAAGTGATCCGATTGTCCAGCGTCTGTCCGCCGGCCGCACTGCGGCCTCATCTGCAGGAAGGATATCTCTTGGGCGAGTACCCGGAGATGTCAGGATATGATCAAAAGGAGCTATACAAGCACTTTGAAATCGATTTCGGACGTCGCCTCGTGACGAAATTCCGTTTTGATCCAGATAAGTTCTGGAAACACAGCGGAAGCTTCCCCGCAGTTGCACGCCGGGCGCTTTATCCATCAGAATCTAGCGATCCGCTGTACAGCATTTGCCTCGGCGTGAAAAGTGCCATCGATATTTAGTCGCAGTGACGATTCTGCGAAGGCGAGATCATCGATGTCTTCAGCGCTGCGGGGTTGAAGCAGCCAGACATCAGCATCCTTTCCCATCAATTCCTGGCCGAAGTGCGCGGACTCAAATACAAAAACGTCGCCGCCGAGGTCGAATAAAGGGTTGACAGACTCCTCGGAACTTCAACAAGATGCGGGCCGTTATTGACCCGCAAACGTTTATCCAAACAAAACAGACCTGCTGGGCGCTTCGAAATGGCCTGCGGGTCGCGAACCGCTCACGAGGTCGTGGCATTGAGAAGAACTATGTCACGAACGTCAACGCGAACCTCTTTATGCCGCTTAGCAATTCTACGCGCGTGGCATTCGAAGCTGCCCAGGGGAATGAACTCGAGTCAAAGATGTTGGCCCTCGCCTCCTCCGCTGCACTTGCGGTGAACCTGTTTTCCTACTGGAATGAAATCCAGGAAGTGTCCACGGTTGCGCGACTCTTAGGGGTGCCGCGACCCGAAACGGCTTCGGGGATTAAGTTCGAGTCAATTCATCCGATTTTTGAGGGCTCTGCGACATCACCAAATCTCGACGCTGAGATCTTAACGGCCGGAGACGGGAAACGCGTCTTCATCGAGTGCAAGTTTGTTGAGCCGTATCGAGACGCAACCAAGCCCCTAAGGCAAACATATTTCGACTCTAATGTATTTGATAGCCTGCCTAGCTGCAGGGCTGTGGCGGAGCGAACCCTCTCTGACCAACGACCCAAAAGGTTTAATACTTCGCAGGCGCTCACTCACATCTTCGGCCTAATGAAGACCTGCAAGGGAAAATCCAAGTTCAGACTAATATATTTGTGGTATAACATTCCCGGATCGACGGGAGTGCAGCATGCGGAGGAGGTGCAGGCCTTCGCCCGGGAGGCTGGAAAAGATGGCATCAATTTTGAAACACTAACGGTTCAAGACTTCTTAGTAAATGCGACCGCCCTCAGGAACAAGCACCCTAAATACGTCGATTACATTAGCGACCGTTATTTCTAAATAAGACTACGGTAGAGGCCCATTGGCAGGCGCACTCAGAGTAGTGCACCGTGTGATGCAAACCGAGACAGAAGTTCCAAATAACGTAAAGCAACCCTGCACTTGGCGGTACGCCGCTCCTCCCATTCGTCATAGCTCAAACCGTCGCCGCTTGGCGCCTCCTCATCGAAGGCAAGCGCCTGTTGTTCTTCCTCGGTCAAAGGCGAATAACGGATGCCGCCGACCTTTGCGCAGACGCCAGTCGCAAGAAAAATCTGGTTGCCGATTCTTCGGCAGACCTCTTGGCGATGTTGCTGCTGACAAATGAGGGTATCGACAAGCGGAATCGCCGAAATCCCCTGTTGCTGAACTTCGACTAACGCCTCTGAAATAGCATCGGCGGTAAAGCGATGAAGCTGTTTGCTCAGGTTTCGGTGATCTCCGCGCTTGATATCTTGAATAACCCCAAAGATGATTGGGAATTCGTTTGCAATGCGGCGGTAGAGGCGGTTTCGCTGACATTCGTCGTTCCTCTTGTTCAACAGCATGTTCAGCACGTTTTTCTTCTCCGTGCGTTCCACATCATCTAGGGAATCGGAACACCAACGACGGTAGAAATCCCCTTTGCTCAGAACCGCAAGCAGCCTGTCGTGCTCCCTCCATCCGTCACGGACGTAGTTTTCTCTTCCAGCCTCCTCGGAAACGTAACGGAGGCGATCGGCAAGGATGAGGGGAAGAAAATTCCAATGAGCGTGCGAAATGTCGCAGGAGGTAACGGGTTCGTTGTGCAGGAGCAGGTAAGGCTGTAATTCCCTCGGGCAACTACCCAGGCTGGTTGTGATTTGACCGCGTTGCGAAACTCGGATGACGTGGTTCGGGCCATCTATCGCGCAAATGAGCTGGCGCAGATTGTCTCCGCCGTTGCCCTTAATCTTCTTGGCAATGATCACTCTCGCAGCGGGAGCGAACGAGACGGCATTTAGATCGGCGAGGAGATGCTCCCGAAACGGGTATTTGCGATTCAACCCTCGCTCGCATCGCTGCGGCGTCTTCTCGCGCTTTTCGGCCAGCTTTGCGGTGAGTGATACAAAGATCCGTTTTTGCTTGTCTCGATACTTCTCAGCAAAGCAGTAGACCGCCGGCGCCTTGATATGAGCGAACACGGCCGGACGTACCACTTCAAAGATCCCGATTAGGCAAAGAAGGCGGAGAGGCTCTTTCTCCACGTCCGAGTGGCTGACCCTGCGCAGCTTTGAGACAAAGGAGCGTGCAAGCTCTGCCGAGAATTGGTAATGCCCATTTTTATCCATGTGCCGAATGGCATAGTCGATCAGGAGCAGAGAGCCGCCGACACGAACGCGGCTGCACCAATCGAGTTGATGATGGATCCTTAGCAGTTCCTTGAAACCAACAACCCCAACAACACCCAACAGCGGTACTGGATTAATAATATCAAGGTGCTTTTTTGCTGTGTCTTGATGGTGCTTTTTTGGTTTGTCTTGATGGTGCTTTTTCTGAAAACCCGTCTTGATGGTGCTTTTTTCAGCGGATTTCTTCGATTGAACTCGTGTTGGGCCGAAACTTGCCTCGCACAGCCCGGTGAGACCGTGGGAAATCATCGGCGAAACTCCCGCCGCGTGGCAAAAGCCGCACTCAAAGCTCCTCCCAGCATTGTTCGCAGCGTTTGTTGGCCTCGTCTGGTTCTCCCATAATGAGTCTGCCGCGGGAGCGACAACGCGCCGTCCATTTCTTTCGCGGTGGCGAGTAGCTTCGCTTTGCCTCCTGGCCCAAGCGTGGGGTTGAGGGGAGTGGCGGCGTGTAGTTGGACCAGCTCATTTTCCCCCCATGCAAACTTTCATTGTTTGCAGGACTTAGCCCGAATAGATTTAAGCTCTTGCGGGGCCATAGTCTCAAAGCGGAAACGACTAACCAGCCCGCGCCCCTTGCAAAACGTGCAGGTCTCGGGCGCCTGCCCCTGGCAGACCGGGCAGACCGCATACGGCACCGCCGTCTTGAACTCGCGATAAGCGTTGCCCAGATCGCAAATCACGCTTTGCACGTTCACTTCGACCAGCATCGGGTCCTCGTTAGGCAAATTGCGGATCGCGCTTCGGGCCACTGAGATCAGGCGCAGGGTCGCTTCCATCTCGCCTTTTTGCTCCCAGAACGGCATCGCTTTGGGCGGGATCAGGTAGCCGGTGTCATCCCGGATTTCCTCGGCCGGTGCAGAGACTTTGGCTGCGGCGGCAGTCAGCGTTTTCGCCGTTACTTTGCCGGCGGCAGCGGCGAGTCGAACGACCTTTTCGCGCTTCTCAGGCTCGACTTCCACGAGCACTTTTACTTGGGAAGCGGGCAACGATTTTGTCTCAATTTGAGACAAATCCAAATCTTCAAGCGACTGCCGGTTTTTCTCGCTTTCCATCAACCGATAGCCAGTCGCACGTTTCCAACCGAACTCGATCGCGCAACAATCCTCGAACGTCGCGTGGTCGTCGATGTATTGCTTTTCGTCGTGAATCTCGATCAATCTCCTGACTGATTCCCGGAAATCGTCCACGGCCCATTTTCGGATGAACCGTTTATTATCGTTGTACCGCGCCCGCTGACTAACGGTTAACAGCTTGACCATTCAATGAACCTCCGAAATGGCGGCGCGTGACACGGCTTGCCGCAGATCCAACCGCTGTTCGAGAGGGCAAACACACTCCAGAATCGGTGCTTGCACGATGCGACCCACGCGGTAGAGTCGCCGTAGATGTTCGGTTCTGGACGGCGGCCCTGCCACGGGCCGCTTCCTTTTTGAAGGCGGCCCCGTCATCATTCTGCCGCCCTCTCGTACGCTTCGATATCGGAGAGCCGGTAACGCAATAGCCGGTCGTTAAAGCGTAGCGCTCGAATCAGGCCAGATTTTTCTCTCCTCTTAATAGTTTCCCTCGAAACTCTCCAGCGCTCGGCTAACATCTGCCGGCTCAGGAACTGTTCCGATGTCTCTGTAACTAACGACTTCTTCATATTTCTCCTCCTTGTGCCCCTGAGTTTACACACGTCGGTTTGAGGATTTATGGGGCCGGAAGTGGCCCTTTAAATGAAGCGCGTCACATTTCGCCGAAAGGAGCCTGAATCAGGTCACGTTCGGCGAAATGTGGGCCTGAATCGTGGAGAATGACGCAAGGTTTGCGCCTCAGCCGCGTAGTCGAGCAGCCACGCTAGACCCGAATTTTGTCTAAAGTTTTTTCTTGCGCCGCTTTTGCACGTCGGGTTTTCCAGGACTTGTCCTTGGATTTCTTTCGACCTGCCTTGTCGAACCGCACGATTTCCACAAGCAAAGATTTTGAGAATTTGTAGATATTCACGCCGTTCTCCCGACGCTTATGCTCCTTCATGAATTGCTTTGTGCTCGTGGGAAATTTCGCCCTAAAATCTCGTTTGGGTAGGCTCTTATGCCATTTGCGAATGTGGTCGAGCACGGTCCTCACCCTTACCAAATAATGACCGCTCTTGGTTAGTTCGAGGCCGATGCTCTTGGCTTCCTCGTCAAGGAATTGCCGGACCTCATCCCACTCTTTCTTTGGCTCAAGTCTTAAGGCGTCCCGCTCGCGTTCTCGGTAGCGGCCCTCGTCAAATTCGCGCCTTAAACGTTCCTTCTTTTGCTCGTTGCTACCGTAATTGTCGACTAGCCATGCGAGTTCATCGCGACCAGATGCCTTCTCCGTTTCCAAGCTGGAGGCCAGCGCGCGGCAAACCAACACCGCTTCAAGATAAAACTCCATCGCCGTTTGCAGACCAGGCTCGGGCCTCATTCTATGCCCCGGCGATAGCCGTGGTTCTAGAATCGCTGCCAGCTTTGCGAGGTCCATTGGATCGGGAAGCAGGGGATCAATGCAAGAATCGGCTCCGTGCTGCGGGGCCGATTGAGTGGATTGTGACTGCTCCGTTTTTTTCAAAAATTTGTCAGCATATTGGGTAGGGTCGCGTTGGTCAGCCAGCGGGGCTGGCGGGGGTACCCGCCGGCCACCCCTGGCCCAAGCCAAAAAAGAGATCCCATCAGGAGGTGCTTTCATTTTCACGCGCTCCTCCTCGCGTCCGGCGATGCTCCGGTTGTAGCTGCGCTACTTGCCATCGGCATCACATTCTTTGGAGTCGTCAGCAGGTTGCCCATGCCGAATGTCACTCGCTCCTTTTGGTCGAGGTAGTGCTGCGCCGTGATCGCTATGTCAGAGTGCCGGAGCATCCGACTCGCCGCGTAGATGCCGTATTTCGCGCACAATTGGCTGCCAAACTCTTTGCGAAGCTCGTGCAAAGGTTTGATCGCCGACACGCCTTTCTCGCGCAGCCAGGCGTTCAAAGCGTCGAAGTGCCGTTGCGCCCGGTAATGCGCATAGCTTGCATCATTACGCGGCTCCGCTTCCGCCTCGATGACAAATGGGCCAGACGATTTTGCGTAACAGCCCCGGAAAAAGGCGGCCAGTTCCCTGTCAATCGGCACGTCACCACCGCTGTCGCTGGTTTTCGGCGTGAAATGTTTGGTCGTTTCAATGCGGATAACGCCATCACTCCAACGGAAAGCCGACCACTCAAGCTTATCAATCTCGTTGCGCCGCAGTCCGGCCATCGTCGCCAGCAGAAAGATTTTTAATTGCTCCGGCTCGCCTTGGAGTTCGCGGATGGCATCGCGGATCAGGTTCTCGATCTCAACGCTGCTGTGGTAGCGCATCGACTCCCGCTCGTAGAACGCCACACCTTCAAACGGCAACTTTACCGGTTTGACCATGTCAACGTGCGCCAGCAGGTCTGGAGAAAACAGGCTCTTGGCTTGGCGCATCAAAGAGTTGCAGGTGATTCGCGCCCGGCGTTGCTTTACCGGGTTTCCTCCTGCTGTCTTGACGAACGCTATGCGCCATTTGTTGATCTTGTCTGGCGTCACGTCGGCAAGTTTGATCCTGTCGATTTTTCCGACCCATTCATCCCGCCCGCCGGTCGCGTAGTCGAATTTCTTTCTGCCGCCGTCGATGCCGAAAATCGTTGCCAGAATTGATCGAAAACTTCGGCAGTAATCCTCGAAGGTTTTTGGTTTGCCCGACCAGTGCGCTCGCACCTCTTTGAGAAAGTCCCCGACCGTTAAGACGGCCTTGCGTTGCATCTCGGGTTTGTGTTTTGCGATTGCCCCAGCCCAACCGCCGCCAACGAGCGTCAAATAGATGTCGCGGGCGGTAGCCGCCGCCGCCGCCCGGTTCGGAGTTCGGAGGTTGAACAACTCGCGCCGGCCGCGCCATTGGATTCGCGCAGCCCAATCCTCCACTTGGAAGGTTTGACCGTCGCGGGCGTATGCCGGTTTGAAGATCGCCTCGTTCCAATACCGGGTATCGGTCTTTCCGAATTTCTGCTTGGCCACTGCTTGGCCACTATTTTTGCTCTGTTCCGACCGCAGTTGACCTGAACTTTTCATGCTCGCCTTTCTGGAATTCCCTCTAGGATTGAGCAATTATCGGCGCAGTTCCGAACAATTGCAAACAGATCAATTCAGGCTAAGATAAAAACTTCGGATCAGAAGGTTGGGGGTTCGAGTCCCTCCAGGCACGGATCCTCCATCGGCAAGCGATCCATTTCGAGGGGGCGCTCCAATTTCCCGACGATCCCACTATCGTTGAGGGATCGTCGGGAACATTGGTCTCGTAGCCGGCTTGAATTGCGACTGATTACTGGAGCGTGACGGGTTCGGTAGCAGTTCCCATACGGCCATTGGCATCTGTGACGGTCGCGGAAAGCGTGTGCGGACCCGAGGTGTAGTTCTTCGTTGTCCAAGTCAGGGTCGCCGTCGTCCCGGTCACGGTGGTGCTTCCGATCTGCGTTCCATCCACCGAACAGGTGAATGTGTTCGAGGTACCCTGCGTATTCGTGCTGCTGAGACTGATCGAGATCTTCTTTCCGTGGACCAAGGCCCCTGATTTCGGTTTGGTAAACGAAAGCACGATCGGATCGTTACTTTGCACGATGATCGTGCGCGTTGGAGGGTCGGGGTCGTTCACCCCGGAGGAATCAATCGCCGTCATGGAAACGACATAGGTGCCCTCGTCACAGAAGCTCACCAGCCCGGGATTCTGCTGCGAACTGGACTCGGGCATGCCCTCAGGGAAGATCCATGAGTAGGCCGCGACCGCATTATCCGGATCAGTCGCGCTGCCCGCAAAATTGACCGACTGGCCGACGGCAATCATGACATCGCCGGTCGGTGAATCGATTGATCCCTTCGGCGGAAGGTCGTTTGGCGTCGCCGAAAGATGAACAAATTGCGCCAGAGAAGGGACGCCGGACTGATTGAGGAGAAACAGCATGTAATAGCCCGGCGGCGCTATCAGCCCGGTGGGGGGCGCGGTTGCAGTCAGACACCCATCCGCTGCCGTGAATGAAAGCTGGATCTGTCGTTGTTCGAAATCGAAGGAATGGGTGGATGAACCGTCCCGCATCAAGACCGCGGAGCTGATACTTGCGTAGTCCGGGGTCTGAATTGTGAAGTTGCTGCCGTAGCCAATTTCGGCCGGCGCGCTGGTGAGGACCGGTCGAATCGCAGGAATCACATCACCATTCTGATCGACGGTGAAGAGGTAGGCAGGCGAGTAGAGTTCGATATGCTGCTCGTAGGTTCCCTTGACCGGGTTGCTCCCGACAACCTCCACCGTGCCGTCCGGCATGAGCAACGCACAGGAGTGATAAAGTCGCGGGTACGTCGCCACTCCGGCGGACGTCCAGGTTTCCGTCGTCGGATCGAACAGATCCGCCGCCAAACTCGCTGTGCTGCCGTCTTCGTCCACGGCCGATCCGCCCAAGGCAAGGATCTTACCGGTAGGCAGAATGACTGCGTTCATGCGGGTCCGCGGCAGAGACATCGGAGGCAGCGAGCGCCATGCGGGCACGGGCGCAGACAAATCGATGATCTCGGTAGTCGCAGTCGCGTTGGGCGAGTCGCCGCCCAGGATCATGACCTTGGGAATGTAACCGGTTGCGGGACTTAACGGCAGCAGTACGGACGACCCCCCTTTCCGAGTTCTGGCGTAGATGGTCGTAGCGTAATTCAGGGTCCATTGCTGGGTGGAAGGCGTAAACATGGTTGAGACTCTCTGTTCTCCCGAGCAAAAAACATTGCCATTCGGCAACAGATGCATTCTCGGATAGAGAGGCGGAGTCCAGGGCGCCGTGTAGGGCACGCTCCAACCGCTGCCAATCTTGTAAAACTCCACTGTCTTATTGATGGCGTTTCCGCCTCCATCGTCGTCCGGCCCCGGCCGCGACCCGGCCTTTTCCTCCAAGCCCGAGAAGGCCATCAGAGAGCCGTCGCCCAAGTTGACTACCGTGGCATACCAGCGGCCATCGGCCATGCTTTCTACCTGGTTGAACTTTGCCGTCACCGGGTCAAAGACGCTCGCCCGATAGTCGCCGTAGGGAGGAGCAACGTATTCGCTCCCGCCGACGATGAGGGGACGTCCATCACCGAGGTCGAGCATACCGTTGCAAAAGAGATCCCAAAGCAGAGTCTGCACCGTGATGGTGCCTGTCTGAGTGTTCCAGACCGCGGCATAATATTCGCCTGCCTGATGCTCGGACGGATTATTTTCCGAGCCCGCCACGACCAGAATCTGACCATCATGCGTCAGAGTGACGTGAATCGGATTGATCGGCATCAGATAGGGCAGGACTTGCCAGGAGCCGTCAGTCGCGGCCGACTCTGGCAGGTGCGCGTTCTGCTGGACTCGCTCTTCATCAAAACGAGCCTGTCGAGCTCCCTGCGACTTTGGTCCGTGAGCTCGCAGGGACGGAGTACAAATGATTGCGGTCAACCCGAAAAAAAGGGCCCAACGGCCCCTGAATTTTAACCCGCGCACTGGGAAAAAATTGGATTTCATGGGTTGGATGATGCCCGCAAGCCCCAAACATAGTCAAGACCAAATTGGAATCGGACAGCTCAACTGCCCGGTCATGGCTGCGAGCTGTAGATCGCGTCGACCAGTCGAAGAGATTTTTCGTTAGGCAGAATTTGCTGCTCCATTTGGTTCATCACATAAGCGAAGGCAAGCTTGTTTTCCGGGTCGGCAAACGCATGGCTCCCGCCCGCGCCCGGATGACCGAAGGCGAAGCCGGAAGGACCAAAAAGCCGCCGGCCGATATCGGGCGGGTCTTTCATGAAGCCGGCGGAAAAAGCCGTCGGGATCTCAAAGACTCGATCCAAGCCGGTTGTCAGGGTGCTGGTCATTTGCTGAAGGGTATCGCGGCAAAAGAAGCGCCGGCCCTCAAGCGCGCCGCCGTTCGCCAGCATGGAGTAAAACTTTGCCAACCCTGCCGCGCTGCCGATCCCGCCAAACGAAACAATGGCGCTCGCTCGATTTTCCGGCGAATTCATTGCGCTGACTGCATGCAGCCCGTGGGGTGAGGTAAAGGTTTTCCGTTGCATCGTCCCCGGAGTCGAAAGCGCGCGATAGAAACCCTCTGGCGGTATGCTTCGGGCCTTCGCCGGATAGATGGTCGCGACGCGCTTGTTTTCTGCGGCCGGCAAACCGATCCAGATGTCGAGGCGGAGTGGTTCGGCAAAAACCGCCCGCCAATATTCTCCGATCGGGCGCGAATCGATCCTGCGCACCAATTCGTCGATGAGAAAGCCGAAGGTGCGCGCATGGTAGCCATGTGCGGCGCCCGACGGCCAGAGTGGTTTCTGTTTTTCCAACGCCCTAACGACTGCCGTGTAGTCGGTTACTGCCGCCGGTTGATCGAGCGCGACCAGGCCGGCCTGATGAGACATCAGTTGCCCGAGCGTGATCCGCGCTTTGCCGTTTTGAGCAAATTCCGGCCAGAATTCCGCGACGCGTTGCTCCAACCCGATTCCACGTTCCTGTAGAACGTGTAAAAGGCAGGCGCTGCCGAGGCCTTTTGTCGCCGACCAGAAGAGCACCAGGGTATCGTCAGTCCATGGCATCTTACGACTCGCATCCAGAAAGCCGCCGCTCAGTTCGAGGATCGCTTCGCCGCAATGCCAGATCGAAACGGCCGCCCCCAATTCGTCATGGCGCGAAAAGTTTTCTTCGAAAAGCGGCCGAACCCGCGCTGCCAGCTCCTCCGGGTGGAATCCCATCCAGCGTTACCGCCTAACGAGGGACCTGGTAATCGCGGACGCAGGGATGCTTCGTCTCGTTCCCGGGCTCTGGCGGAAATTCGCTCTAGCCGCGATCGATCCACGAAATGTCACTGCGCAGCACCGGAAGGTGCCAAAAATCAGGTTGGAAAGACCGCGCGCGAGCTTGCGCGTTGGCCCGTAATCGGCCGCCGGCGGATCCGGGATGTCAGCCGAGGAACGGGTGGTGAAACCAGCACCGAGAAGGATGACGAAATACGATTTCATACCCGAGCGGAAGAGTAAGTCGATTTGCCGCTCCGACCGCAACATTGTTTCTCAAGCGGCGGGGGTGGTGTCCCCTCCGGTGGATCGGAGGGAGGCGATCGTGGTGATGGCGAGGATGGAGAGAATGACGACAAGGGAGAGCCAGCTCGGCATCCGAACCCAGGGCTCCGCCAGCATTTTCGATCCGACGAAGCAAAGAATGATCGCCAGACCCAGACGCAAATGGATGAAGCGGGTGAGCAGGTTGGCGAGAAGAAAATAGAGCGACCTTAACCCGAGGATCGCGCAGATGTTCGAGGTGTAGACGATGAAGGCATCGCGGGTAATGGCGAGGACCGCGGGAATGGAGTCGACTGCAAAAAGAAGGTCCGTTGTTTCGATCACGATGAGGACCAGAGCGAGCGGAGTGAGCATGCGCCGCCCGCGGACGAGCGCGATGAATTTCGGCCCGTGATAGTCATTTGTGACCGGCATCAGGCGCCGGATCGTGCGCAGAACGAAGTTACCCTCCAAATCAATCGGCTGAGATTTGCCACCGAACATGCGCAGCCCGGTGATGACGAGAAAGGCCCCGAAAAGATAAAGGACGAAATGAAACTGCGAGACGAGCGTGATACCCAGCCAGATCATCACCGCGCGCATCAAAAGCGCGCCCACAATCCCCCAAATCAAGACCCGATGCTCGTAGCGCGGCGGCACCCGGAAAAAGGCGAAGATGAGGCCGAAAACGAAGATGTTGTCGACGCTGAGCGAATACTCGATGAGGTAACCGGTAAAGAAATCGATCGCCTGATCCGCGCCCTGCCACCACCAAACAAGGGAATTGAAGCTGAGGGAAAGACCGACCCAAAGAAGGCTTCGCCGGGCCGCGCTGGGCAGGCTGATGCGGTCGTGCGTTCGGTCGCTAAAGAGATCGACAGCCAGCGCGGCGAAAACTCCAACGTGAAATGCAACCCAAAACCAGATGCTGACCGACACGAGGCGCTAGGTTTCCACGAGCGAACTAAGGGAGCAACCGGGAAACAATCCGCCCGCTCGTTTGCGCGGGTGGGGGCCGTCGTGCATGATAACTACGAACCTTTTATGGACGTAGAGCTGCAAAAATTGGTCGATTCCGGAAAACTAACGACGACCGGGGCCGCAGCACTGGAGCAACTCAAAACGGGTACCTATTGCCTCCACAAAAGCTGGGGCTTCGGCCGCGTTGCCTCCTGGAATCTTCTTCTTAATCAGATCCTGATCGACTTCGAGAAGAAGAAGACACACCCGATGCAGTTGCAGTACGCGGCCGACAACCTGACGCCGATCCCCGCCGACCATTTCCTTGCGCGGAAGGCAAGCGACCTCCCCGCGCTTAAACAGCAACTGAAGGAAAATGCCGTCGCCGCGATGTGCAACATTCTCGAAAGCCTCGGCGGAAAAGCGACCCAGGCGCAGATCGGCACCTGGTTGTTAGGCGACATCTTCAGCGAGCCGGAGTTCAAGCGCTGGTGGGAGTCGACGAAAAAATTGCTCAAGAAAGAAGGCAATTTTCTCCTCCCGGTGAAAAAGACCGACCCGGTCGAGCTCCGCACCGGACCGGTCGATCGTGCGCGGGAACTGCTCGGGGCTTTCCATCAGGCACGACAACTCAAGGAACAAACGGCGACGCTCGATCAGATCATCAAGTCGCATCAGGAATTCAAGGAGCCGGGAAAGCAGCTTCAGCCATTGATCGGCGAAATCGAGGAAGCCGCTCGCCGCAATCAGCGGCTCAACCCGGCGCTGGCCTTCGAGTTTGTCGTCGGGCGCGACGATCTTCTCCAGCGCGAGCCGATGCTGAAAAGTACTCAACCCGATCTCACGCTGGAGCGGCTCATCGCGGAAGAAGAGCCGCGCCTCGATGTCATTCTGGCCAAGCTTCCATCCGCCAAGGAGAAGCGGGTCCTGCAGGCACTCCCGGCCGCGCTGGGCGAAGGCTGGCCGGCTCGCGCCTTGCACCTGATGCAAGGACACAATGCACGGCTCGTCGCGCAGGTGCCGCGCCTGTTCGTGGAGACCGGCAGGCAGGGTGAGATGCGCCAGGCGCTTGATCGCAGTTTACGCGAGCATTCCGCCACTAGCGAAATGCTTTTCTGGCTCTGCAAGAACCGCGCGGACTGGCGGGAATTGATTGCGCCTGATTTGTTAGGGGCGATTCTTTCCGCGGTCGAGCGCGATCAGCATAACGAGAGCAACAGCCGGAGCACGCGGTTGCGCGATCTGCTGATCGACGATCGCGCATTGATTCCCGACATGTTCGCAGGTGCCGATCCCGGTCTGGCACGCGACTCGATGCGTCGCCTCATGCTCAGCCCCGTGTTCGACGAGCTGACCAAGCGTTCGCTCCTGGCGAGGATTATCAAACTCTATCCCGAACTGCAAAGCCTGATCAGCGGTGGCCAGGTCGAGGAGAAGAGCGAAGCGTTGGTCGTTTCCTGGAGCAGCCTGCAAAAACGCAAAGCCGAACTGGAGGAGCTGGTGAACAAGCGGATTCCAGAAAACAGCAGGGAGATCGGCGTGGCCCGTTCCTATGGTGATCTGCGCGAGAATTTCGAATTCAAAGCCGCCAAGGAAATGCAGGCCGTCCTCATGCGGCGCAAATCCGAGCTGGAGCGCGACCTGCACCGCGCCCGGGGCACGGCTTTCGAAAGCCCGGATATCTCCCAGGTTTCGATTGGCACGATCGTTACCCTGCGCCAGACGAATACGAGCGAGGAAGAAACCTACACCATCCTCGGCGCCTGGGATGGGGACCCGTAGCGAGCGATCATTTCCTATCAAACTGCGATCGGCCAGGCTTTGTTGGGCCGGCGGCTCGGGGAAATCGTGGAACTGAACGCCAAGGAAGACACCGGCTGTTACGCCATCATCGCAATCGAACCCGCGCCGGTCGACGAAGTTCCAGCCGACGCCGAGCTGCTCGAAACGGTCGCGTCGGACCTTTAGACATAGACGCGCGGCAGCGGCCTCCTGGCAAAGCGCGCAATCCCGAGCCACTGCCGCTCCGGCTTTCGGTTTGGACTTGAATGGAATTTTCGCGAGACTGGGCGCGCCTGTGAAACCAAAACCCCTAACGATTGGCCCAGTCGCACTCGGCGGCAAAAAGCCTGCTTTCATTCTCGGGCCGTGCGTAATCGAGTCGGAAGCGTTCGTTAGGCGAATGGCGCGCAAGATCGCCCGGGTTTGCGCGGCCGAGGATTTGCCCTTCATCTTCAAGGCTTCCTATGACAAGGCGAATCGCACTTCGGTTCTCTCCTATCGCGGTGTCGGGGCGCGCGAAGGCTGCCGGTTGCTCGCCGAGATCGGTCGCGAAATCGCCATGCCGGTCACGACCGATGTGCATTCGCCTAACGAGGCGAGGGTTGCGGCGGAGTTCATCGATGTCTTGCAAATCCCGGCTTTCCTTTGCCGGCAGACCGATCTGATCCATGCCGCCTCCGAAAGCGGGCGAGTGGTGAATGTCAAGAAGGGCCAGTTCCTCGCGCCGTGGGATGTGCGCAACATCGCGGAAAAACTTGCCGCTTTCGGCGCGAAGAAATTCTTTTTCACCGAACGCGGCACCACCTTCGGCTACAACAATCTCGTCGCCGACATGCGATCGCTCGCCTGGCTGCGCGAGGCTGGTTACCACGTCATTTTCGACGCGACCCACTCCGTGCAACGGCCGGGAGGCGCGGGCGATGCCACTTCCGGCGACGCGGCGCTTGCGCCCGTCCTGGCGCGGGCCGCGCTGGCCGCGGGTTGTGATGGGATTTTCATGGAAGTGCACGAAAATCCGGCGCGCGCGCTCTCCGACGGACCGAACCAGGTTCCGCTAAAGGATTTGCCGAAGCACCTGCGCATGTTAAAAAAGATTCATGCTGCCGTCTCGTAGCGCGCGGCGGTCGCGAAGCGCGCGCTTAAGCCTTGTTCTGTTGCTCCTGGGCAGTTGCGGGGCTTTTGCCGGAAGCAAACACCGCCGTGTAACTCCAACCCCGACGCCGACTCCGGGTGCGGCGCAGGAAGACGTTGGGCTGAAGAATATCCCGCTTACCGTCGGTCACGAAGCCAAGGGCCTGGTCTTGCCAAACTACGATTTGCAAGGTCATCTCCTCGGCCGCTTCCGAGCCGCCACGGCCGCCCGGATCGACGAAAACCACGTTCATTTTACCGATCTCAAAATGCAGACTTACGATCAGCAGGAGAAGCCCGACTTTCATATCGAGATGGCCGACGCCATCCTCAATCTCAACACCCGAGTCATCGAATCGAAACAGCGAACCACCTTGAAACGCGCGGATTTCCAGATCGCGGGCGATACCATGTCGTTCAGCACCATGACGCACCACGGAACGATGACGGGCAAGGTGCACATGACGATCTTTAACCAAAAAGAGAT
The DNA here is from genome assembly GCA_050736975.1 of Chthoniobacterales bacterium. Taxonomy (GTDB): domain Bacteria; phylum Verrucomicrobiota; class Verrucomicrobiia; order Chthoniobacterales; family UBA10450; genus Palsa-1392. The sequence continues at coordinate 30,213 of JBOHXL010000049.1, forward strand.
CGCCGGAGGAGCCGCCGGGAAATGAGGAAACGAATGCTTGGCGTCGCCCTTCTTTTCGCCTTCGCTACCGCCACGCGATCGGGCGCGCAGGATGCGGCGCGCACCGGCCAAACCTCTCCCGCGGCGAAACCGGCCGCATCGCCCGCTCTTCCCGCCACCACCGCAAACGGTCAGCCGACCACAACCGAGATCTACGCTGATGACGCATCGTTCGACACCGAGAAGCGGATCGGCGTTTTCACCGGGCATGTCCGGGTCTTCGATCCCCGTTTCAATATGCAATCGGACAAGCTGACGGCTTACATTCACAAAGAGGAGGGCGAAGGTCTGGAGAAAGCGGTCGGGGAGGGTCACGTTGGCGTGGTGCGCGAGAAACCCGACCCCAAAGGCGGCCCGCCCACAAAAGCGATCGGACTTTCCGACAAGGCGGTTTACACTTCATCGGACGGAAACGTGGTCCTGACCGGGAGTCCGCGCGTGCAGCAAGACTTCAATACCCATATCGCGACCAAACCGGAGACAGTCATG
>JBOHXL010000050.1:0-21081 GCA_050736975.1 Chthoniobacterales bacterium
TGGGCTTGCATTGATTCTTCGGACAGTGAGTAAGGGACCAATTCCTTTAGTTTAGTTGTTTAAGTTGGGATTCAAAGTTGATGGGGCTCTGGTAGGCCAGACTGGAGTGCAGTCGGGTGCGGTTATAGAAGGTCTCGATGTAGTCGAAGATGGCGGTGCGGGCCTCGGCCCGGGTGGCGAAGCGGTGGTGATAGACCAGCTCGTATTTGAGCGTGCTCCAGAACGATTCGATGAAGGCGTTATCGTAGCAGTTACCCGCGCGGCTCATGGAAGCGAGCAGGCCATGCGCGGCCATGACCTGGCGGTAAGCGGCGCTGGCGAACTGACTGCCGCGATCGGAGTGGACGATGAGAGCTCTGGTCGGCTGCCGTTGGCGCAGGGCCATGCGCAGCGCGGCGATCGTGAGCGGAGCATCGAGGATGGGACTCATGGCCCAGCCGACCACTCGCCGACTGCAAAGGTCCAAGACTGCAACCAGATACAACCAGCCTTGGCCGGTCAGAACGCCGGTGGCATCGCTGACCCAGACCTGATTGGGGCGTTGCACCTTCAGACCTGGAAGACGATTCGGCGCGATTGGTCCTCCATGGCGGCTCTCGGTGGTGGCGTGGCGATACTTGGAGCGCTGCCGGGCAAAGAGCCGTTCGGCCCGCATCAGCCGGGCGATGCGATTGCGCCGCCCTGGACAACCCAGCACACGGGCCAGGCGCGGACTGCCATAGGTCTGGCGACTGCGAGTAAACTCCTCCCGGATGCGAGCCCGCAAGTGAATCGTCTCCACCTTGCGCGGACCGGGTCTTTGCCGTCGCTCTTTCCAGTGGTAAAAGCCGCTGCGCGAGACGAGAAGCGCCTCGCACAACCAGGCTACTTTATATGGGCCGCTCATGGCTTCGATCCGGGCATACCTCTGCGCGGCACTTCGGAGAGGATGCCCAGTGATTTTTTTAGCACTTCACGCTGTTCTAAGAGCTTGGCGTTCTCCGCCCGTAAATACTGAATCTCCGCCTCCAGTTCCTCGACACTGCGCCGCGGCTTGCGCCCGCCTCCAGGATCACCTGGCGCTCGCTCCGTTCGGGCCCAGCGGTAGAGCAGCGGCGGGCGAATCCCCAACTGCGCTGCAATCTTGGCCGCACTGCGGCCACTGGCGCGCCATAATTCGAGCGCCTCCTGCTTATACTCCTGCGTGAAGCTCGTTCGCTCACGAGCTAGTTTACTGATCTGTGTTTTCATGTGGACTCCTCGGCTTTTTGACCCCAAGCCCACTGTCCGTCAAATCAGGGCAACCCCGCGCTGACCCCAATTCCATTTCTTCACTTCCAAGTAAACGGCGAGTTAGTTATCCTTTATCCTGTCGATTGTTCACCGGGCGTCTTCTCGAGATCATCAGGGAGGGTCATGCTCGCGTGGCAAAGCTTCAAAACTAGCCACCACAGATTTATAGCTGCCTCCGAGTAGCATCCGGCTTGTGTGACCAGGGCATGCGCGATGTCGTTCCTGAAAGAGTAACCGCGTTTTTCGACCCAAATCCCGCGCATCTCGAACAAAAGATTTGCACCAAATATGCGCTGCGTTTCCGGCATATCGAATAACGCACCGAGGGTTTTAACTGGCTGAGTCAAATCAGAGTAAAGATTCGTTATGTCAACACCATGCTGTTGAAGAACGTACCGAATTGAATTCTCCAGCTGCGGAGCCAGGAGATGACCGGCAATCATGAAATCACCGGCCAGGCCGTAATAAAGACCATAGAGGAAAAATGCTTCATGGCCCGGAGCGATGAATGAATTATGAAGCACGAGGTATTCGAGGTCGTTCATTCTCGGCTCGTGTTGGCACCAGATTTGAATACGAGCTGGCTCAATGAATGTCTGGGCTCGAAGTCGCCAGTCGAGGTTTGCCGCATGCTCAAACATTTGATTTCGGAGTTCTTCTTCCGCCTCTTCACCCGTTAAGCTCAGCAGCGATTTCTTATGTGCTAACGTTCGCCCTTCAACGTCAACCACTGCTCCTCCTATGAGGTGGGTGAACGGAGCATGGTTTACCGCCTCAATGACCTCCTTGCGGAGGGTCGCCACATCGACCACGTCCACTCCCAAGGCGAGGAAAATCAGTGACCGGCGAAGCTCATCGTGCGTGACGTATCGTTTAGCGGCTTCTTTGGCTTCAGTAAGATCCATAGGAATACTGAAACTCTTCATCTCTCCCATGGACGATTTCTGGAACTGCTGGAGCCGCCGTCTTAATTCCTTGATTCTCTCGGGATCGCCGCCTGCTTGCCGCAACGCTTCTACTCCTTTCGCCAGTGAGTCACTGGCCGCAAAATATGACGGCGGGGTTCGCTTAGTGTGTTCCTCCGCTTCTACGATGTGTGTCTCGGCTGCTGCGATTTTCGTTGCAGTCGCTTTGCTCGGTTCGTCAGCTAAATGATAAAAATCAGATTGAAGCAGAAGATAAGAGCGTTCACGTCGAGGGTCGTTAGCCGATGCAGCTTTTTGGGCATGTGAGTTTGCCACGTCAGCCATTTTGATCGGATCGCCAATGCGAAAATCCCGGATCAATGAAAGAAGATGACAAGCCAGAAAACGCTCGCCTTTAACAACGGGATTCTCGACCGCCTGCAAAACTGCGGCCTGCGCTTCGGCGTACGGTTCATTCTTTCTGCCAAACTTAGCCGCGAGTTGCAACGCGCGCTGATATGCTTCCACTGCGTACAGCCATCCCTTCGGTTTTAGAGAGTCGCAAGCAGAACTCAGGTAATCGGTCACCGCGGCGCGAGCAGCTAAGTGCGCGCTTTTTTTCTGAAGCCAAAGAACATCTGCGAATCGCGCACGCAAAGCTGGATCCTTGGCAACCGACAAAAAGTGTTCAACCGTTTGGATATCAGCGCCGGTCAGATCGCTGGGAATCGCCGTTCGGCGATCGTGCTCGATCATCGCCGCGCGATATGGCTCCGCGACGTTACCATATTGCGGATAAAATGAGCAGATGATCCCGAGCGATTGAAACAGTGCCTTGATGTTCTCGTCTTTGGTTTCCTTCGCCGCTTTGAAATAAGCATCGTCATATTCTTGGCAACAGCGGTTTTCCACACCTTGAATCGGCAATTCGATATCAACATCGGGAATCGCTTTACCGGTTATTGGCAGCGCGTTTGGACCTTTGGTTTCTTCCATTTGTAATTCCTGATGTATCCTGTGGGCCCTCGCCGATAGCAACCGTCGACTGAGTTTCGAATCATGAGGATGGGATGGATCCGGCGCGGTTTTAGAAGCTCTCCCGCCGGACAGCGCACGCAGACGAATGTAGATGGGGTCAGAGCCAAGTATCTCCACTATTTCAACAGACGAGTCGATGTTCGCCTGCTGAGTCGGACTGAATTTGTGTAAATACTTAGCGTCCGCTCCCACTTTGCCGAAGCGAACTGGGAAGAACAATCTCCAACGACCCCGATCCGTCCCTCTGCTTAGAATTCCGAGCCCTGCAAGCGGACGTCGGAATATGGTTTACCCTCGGATTTAAGCTTAATGGCTTTTTCGAGCAAGGAAATGTTTACCCGATTAGTGTCCGTCAGACCGGCGTCTTGAGCAGCTAAGATTGCATCATGCAGCGTCGTCAGATCGACATACTCCTCGACAACAGGCCCATTAATGAACGGTATGCGTTTGACTCCATTCACAATGCTAACGGAAACGAGATGTTGGAGAAGAAGCACTGCTCGGTCGGGGTCCTCGATCACCTGTGCAATCCATTCACGAACTTCGGTCGCATTTGACCATTCCTTCCATCGAAAGAGCACAAGGGCGCAGTCCCTATTATTCAAAAGACTGAAATCTCTAGCGCGGGTACGGATCCGATCGAGCTCGAGGTCTGTAAACCGATCGAGTTGTTCTTCCAAGATTACGAAATCTGTCTTCTCGCTGCGTTGCCTTGAGGCCTTATCCTCAAGACCGAGATTGAAGATAGGTAGGATGAATCCAGTAGTACTAAGATACGCGCTCCACAACAAGTCGGTTGTTCTTGTTCTATCTTCAGTTCTCAGCCGGTGATAGACGATCCGGCTGCATTGCATGTTCAAATCCACTCGAAACATTGATAACTTTGGCTCTGGCAGGTCGTCCCCTATGTCGAAAAGTGAGGCTGCAACGACTTCCATGCTCTCGAGAGGGACCTCCTCTTTTGCCACGAAGATCAAGTCGAGAAAATCTTCTATAGTACCGTCGGCGATTGATTCACGCAGTAGACCGACAAGTTCGCTGCGATTGCCAGATAATGCGACAAACTGTTCGATATCGTGCGCCGTAGGCTTGGCCGGGTCCGTTCGAACTTCGAAATATTTGTCAAACGATGCCTCATCGCAGATGCGAAAGTTGCGCTTCCATTCATTTTCCGAACGATCGCCGATTGACTGCGGAAAGAGCGATTGGAGCAGTGTTTTCAACCTCTCTTTGTCTTCTTCCCGTGATGCCGCTGCAATCGCGTCGATATCCGCTTTGAAACGGTCGCGAATCTTCTCTTTTCCAAAGATACCACGGATCATTCGATCACCGCTTCGGAAGAATGCGTTCGAGACAGCTAAAAAGGCATCGTGGTCGAACATCCGTAGCGCCTCTACCGCGATCAGATCTATCGGGTTTACTTCGAGAGTCCCGTGATTTAGGTGCATGCTGAAGTAGAACTCGAAGACACCAAGAAATCGCTTTATGTCACGAAGGTTACGAAAGTACGGCCAAATCGTATCTAGAAACAATAGCGGCCATCTTTCTCCTTCCCAGCGTATTCTTATTCCTTCGCCGGTCATGATTTGATCAAGTGCGGTAGTCAGCATTCCGCGCAACTCCTTATCCGAGGCGGCGGGGACCGTAAATTCAACCTGCACAATTTTGCTGAGATATTTGGATCCATCGTCGGAGGTGATCTTCCCCAACGCCGCGGCTACGATGCTCTTTTGAAACAACAGAAAGAAAACGAGATTTGGGAACTGTGCGTTAGCTTTTATGAGCTGAACGAGAAGTTTCATCTCGTCGTCGGTAAGTCGGTCGACGTCATCCACAAAAACAACCACAGGCTTATCCAGCTTCGATAAATCACTCTCGATTGCGCCGCGTAATTCCTCTAAAGACCATTGCCGCGTATCACTCCAGTCTTTATACGCAGTTGCGATTTTCTCGGTGATATTTGCGGCGAATGACAGCGAGAATGCAATACAGAGTAAGCCCACGATAGCGATGAACCAGACCGGGGCTTTGAAGACTGCGCTGAGTACTACACCAAGTGTTAGTAACGGGAACAGTTTCGTCGCGAGCGTCCGAACCGGAACAGCAATGACGCCTCCAACTTGGAGCATTGAGGCATACGCTCTCCAACGGGACGCCAGCTTTTTGGCACGCTTGGCGATATCTGCCTTCCCAAACAGCGAACCAATTTGCCACAGAAAACCTTCAAGCAATTTGTCCTGCCCACTCCACTGCCATGGATTGAACTCGAGGATAAACGCTCGTTTCCCGAGATGATGCTTGACGAAGTTTTTGATTGTCGACTTGCCGCTTCCCCAGTCGCCCGTCAAGCTGATGACCAGGCTCTCGCGGCCTGACCAATTCGCGATTGAGTTCGCGATTCGTTCGCTTAACCGGGTGCGGCCAAGTCTGTCCTCTGCTGGGTTGGTCAAAGGCTGATCCGCGGAGAAATAGGACGGCTGAGGATCTTGGTTCATCAAGACGTTTTCTCGATCCTGAGGTGGCACGCTGTTCATTGCAGCGCTATCAGACTAATCGGGACGGGGGCGGTGTTGCAAGCCGCGACTGTGGGGAGGCAGCGGGGTCGCGTCTAAAAGGGCGTGTTGCTCAAAAGGAGCATGGCGAAGGCAGGTTTGTGGTCGTTAGGTAAGAGTGAAGTCTGGTGAGGAGCAAAGCTTCGATCTCAGGAAGGGAAAGAAGAGTGCGCTAAGCGCTGCGGAGAGACGCCTGGGCTCTCCCTGAGGCAAGAAACGTTTGTGCCGGGGCCGCAATTCGATCTTTTGGTCGCGTCGGCAAAGCTTTGTTCCATCAGTTGCTGCCGGCGATCGAGAGCGCTTGGTCGCGACGCTCGGGCAGGTGGGCGATAGAATTGGGGTCGGAGCTTACTATCGACACTCCTTCTCGACGCCGGTTTTCCATCGGGAAAAACCACGGCGAGCAGCCCTGACGGGCGACTCTCGGCCCGAAGCTTGTGAGCGACGCGGATGAATGCATGCTCCGCGCGGGCACGAATGCGGGCACTGTTGTTGCGCTGTTCGGTTTTCGATTCCTCTTCATCTACCGGCAAACGTCTCGACGATGATGGATTCGCCGCGCGCGCACAACTCGAATCCGCGTAAAAAGATTCGCCTCACGCGGCTGTCGAGCTAGGCATACGGAATCCAAATGATCGTTCACCTCGTAGACGGCACTTACGAACTGTTCCGTCACTTCTACGGCCTACGCCGGTTCCGCGCAAAAGCTTCGCCTCACGCGGTCTCATTCTTTCATCCTGAGTCAGTGGGAAGTAGAGGGAATAGAATAGGGGGTCAGTGTGCAAATCTTGACAGAATGCCATTGGAAACGCGGCCGTGGGCGCGGCAAAACCTTCCAAAACGAAACAGCGGTTGAGCGAGTCCAGCGCGGACTTTGTCTGCGCCTTTCGTCCCTGCCCGAGCCCTAATAATCCGGTAGCTCCAAGTGATCGAGCAGGGTGCTACCCATGATCCATTTGGCGACAAGGGGAATCCCGAAGGTTTTCGTGATCTGATTGCGCAGGAAAACACCCCACCAGGTCTTTGGCGTAAAGGATCCGGCAAATTTTTTCGCGGCCTCCTGCTTGCCGAGCATGAACGCGTACAGCCGCTTCTCGTAACGCTGGAGCGCCCCCTCGGGAGAGGTGCCAGACGCGCCAAGTTCGCCCGCGAGCACGTAGGCCGCGACCATGGCGAGGGCCGATCCTTGACCGGCGAGGAGCGACGGGCAGGAAGCGGCATCACCGACCAGCCCGACGCGGCCTTTCGACCAGCTCTTCATCCGAATCTGGCTGACCGGATCGAAATACAACTCCGTGCAGGAATCCATCGCCTCAAGGATTTGCGGGCACTCCCAGCCGAGACCACCGAAATGCAGGCGAAGCGCTTCTTTTTTCGAGAAAATATCCTGGAGATCGGTCAGGTGGCCGCGCTCGTCGGCGAAAACAAAAAGAAACAGGGTCCGGTCGTCTCGCAGCGTCAGTCGGCCGACCTGTTTCCCCGGCACGCTGTAGTTAATGTAGACGTCGGTGTCGCGATGCGGATAACCGGCGACTTCGAAAGCGGCGACGGAATAACCGAGAAATTCTTCGAACTGATCCTCGCTTCCAAAGCAGAGCTTTCGCACCACGGAGTGAAGGCCGTCCGCGCCGATCACGAGATCGAAACGCCGGGAGGCGGTGTGCTCGAAGGTGACGTCCACGCCGTCCGACCGCTGATCGATGCCGGTGATGCTATCGCCGAAGATCGTTTCGCAATGCCCTTCGACCTGACGGTAAATATTCCGTGCGAGATCGGTGCGGGCGATGGTCACGTAGCGACCGTGAGTTGCCTTCCGGAAAATATCCACGTCGAATCCTGCAATCCGCCGGCCTTGCGCGTTGACGATGCGCATCTCGCGGATGTTGTAACCGTCGCGCCGGAGATCGGGCAGGATGCCCATCTTTTCCGCGACATCGAAGCCCAGGCCCCAAAAATCGAGTGCGTATCCGCCGGTGCGCAGTTGTGGCGCCCGTTCCACGAGCGTGGACTTTATCCCATGAACCGAGAGCCAGTAGGCCAGCGTCGGCCCGCCGATACCAATCCCGGATATCAGAACGGACATGCTAAAGAGTGTATTCGGATTTTGCTCGATGCCACGGAGCCATCAGAAGCGCGGGTAAAATTTGGGGTCAGGGTATGGGTCAGGGTATGGGTCAGGGTAAGATGAAAACAGAAGGGAGGCGTGGGGGTCAGCGCGTGAATCGTGCAGAAATTCCCTACGCGACGCGAGGAGATAAAGACCAGACGAAGCACTTTTGCACGATTCACGCGCTGACCCCGGATGCTCCGCCTCGTTAGTCGAAGCAATGTCAAATGTGAAGGGCGTGTTGCTCAAAAGGAGCATTGCGAAATGAAGGTTGCGATCGTTAGGTTAAACTTGAGGTCTGGTGATGAGCTAAGCTTTAGTCTCAGGAATGAAAGCAACGCTGCCTTGACCGCTGCGGAGCGCTGCGTGAGATCGCGCGGAAGCAAAAGGCCTTTGCAAGAGCGCACTTCGGTTCTCTCGAAGTTCACCAGCACGACGTTCGCCGCGGCGCTGCGTTTTCCGCCACCGTGGGCCAGCAGGATGCGCACGTTCTGAATCGCGGCGATCAAGTAATCCTGGATTTGCTGGCGCCAGAGCCGTCGCCAACGCGCCCGTTTGAAGTGATGATTGTTGGCCGCATCGGCAAAGCTCGCTTCCATGAGTTGTTGCCGGCGCCGCCGATCCCGGCGCCCGGCGCGACTGTGAGTTTGTCTCCGTGCGAGATCTAGGAGCGCTTGTTTTTCGTGTCGATGCAGGGTGCGCCCCGTCTTGGCTCTGGTGCACTCAGAGCGAATCAGGCAGATCGCACAGGCCCCGCTGTGCGCCTTATACTCCATCGTGTGGCGGATGGGATGGACCCGGCGCGGTCTAAAAGCTTTCCTGCCGGACAGCGATAGGTGTCGCTCTTGGCGTCGTAAATAAAGGCGCTCTCGGGAAAGATGCCTTCTTTCTTATGATGATCCTGTCCTTTGCTTGCATCGCCCAGGTGCGTAATTAGCCCGCGTTGCTGACAGGCCACGAAGTTATCTTGGGTCCCATATTTGTGATCGCCCACGACCGTCTCGGCTTTGCTTCCAGTGTTGTTCTCATGCTGCTCGATGAGGTCCACCAGCTTCCTGTTCTCCGTCACGCTCCCAGGGGTGGTCTGCACTGCGGTAATCACTCCCTTCTGGTCATCAATCGCGCGATGATGATGATAGCGGGGCCGCGAGTCGTGGCGGCCACGGCTGACCATCGCCGCATCCGGATCGCTTTGGCTCATCATCCGGTCTTGACCGCTTCATAGCTCTCCGGGGTGGTCACTCCTTCCCCCAGCTTCGCCTCCGTCGCCTGATAGGCCCGCTTCAAGGCGGCGATTAACGCCGGTGGCCCCTTGATCACACTCTCCCTCGAGGCGTTGGCTTCAATCAGGCTCGAATCCACGTGCAGCTTGCCCCCCTCGACCAGACCCGCGGCCACACACTGGCCAATCGTCTGCACAAAGAGCCGTTCAAAGACCTCCTGGCCCCAACGCGCTCGCGCCTTGGATAAGACGCTGTGATCGGGGATCTCGTCCTCCAGCCCGTAGCCCAGAAACCAAAGGTAATCGAGTCGCTCCGCGATGATCTTCATCAACTCCCGCTCGCTCGCCACATCATCGAAGAAGAGCAGGAACATCATCTTCAGGATCACCTCGGGATCGACCGAGACATGCCCTTACTCCCGTAACAGTGGGCCACTTCCTCGCGTACAAACCCAAAGTCGATCGCCGCCGCCACCCGCCGCAAGGGATGATCGCTCCGCACTCGCTTCTCCAAGTTCACCGCGTAGTTAAAGAGCTCGCGTTCCTTCTTCTGTTCTCCCATCATGGAGACACCCTCTACCACACCACTGCCGCCTTGGGTACTATTTTATTCGAGCAACCAAACGATTTGGGCAACACGCCCTGAAGACTGGCCCCCCTTCTTCCCATCGGTCTCATGATGCGCCTGTTAACAGCGCCCGGAAAAACCTTGGCTTGGAAGATCGGTTTGTCTTCACTGGACGAATGAAAATCGTCGCGCTGTTGTTGATGGGCTTTACCGTGTGTGCGCTGGGAGACTCCGGCCTTCCAAGTCAGCCTTACATTTACTCTGAAGGGACAGCGAACACTGAGAAACCAGCCGACTTCGTCAAACTGAGTTTCCGTGTGACGGGTCGAAATGCCAGCCGCGCCAAGGCAAACACCGCCGTTCAAGCTGATGTCAGGAAAGCCATCGAACTCTTGAAAACCGTAAAGGTCAGCGAGAAAGACATTATTGCCGAGAATCTGACTTCTGAGCCGCTGTATAAAGAAGAGAAAGACGGCCACAGCGACGAGATTGTTGGCTTCTCAGTCACGCGTGAAATGGAGGTTACAGTTCGTGATGTTCCGAGCTTTCCGAAAATTGTCGATGATCTTATCGCCCACGTAAACATCGACTTCTCATCGATAGAGCCCGGCCTAACTACCGACGAGGAAGTCGGAAAAGACGTCGAGTTGAAAGCGCTCGCCAAAGCACGCGAACGCGCTGAAAACACTCTCAAGGCCGCCGGCATGAAGATCGATTCCGTTTTCGCCATTCCACGACAACATTTTCGGATATTCAGCAAAAAATATTTACCTCGTGGAAGTGGTGGAGGTCACGGGTTCCAACATACCGCCACCATCAATCTATGAGCTACGCCCGGTCACAGTGACGCGCACGGTTCACGTGATTTACCTGATTTCCCCCGCGAAGTAGGGGCACCCGACTGGGGCTTGGACGGCCACCGTTAGTCACCTCAATAACGGCCGCTCGCAACACACGGCGGCCTTGCTGCCTAAGGGCAACGTGCTTGTCGCCGGAGGGGGGAATCCAGTTTCCGCGCTACCAAGAGCGCGGAACTCTGTGCGCCGCGCTGAGACAGGGCTTGATGCGACCCCTCATTCTTCGGCCGCTGGAGGCAAGCCCGGGTGCGGACGGCGGTCCGCTTAACTACCGCGTCAGGCATCGAGCGAAACTGCGAAAAGGACAAAAGGGGACTGTTTTTATGTTACCCTGACCCCGATTCAGTCCTCCCGACATGCGGAATCAGAGCGCGGCAGTTCTTTTCAATTGGTCGTCAGTCAGACCCATGGTGCGAAGGAAGGTGTTCCAGCGCGGGTCGTCGTGAAGACTCTTTAGCAGCGTGTCCGGACGCAAAGCAGGGAGACCGGCGTCGCGTTGCCGGCGCGCGCGCTCCAGCCATTCAAACGCGTGATCGTTGTCATTCCGATAGGCGTAAACCTCCGCAATTTGATACGCAGCGGTTTCGCCGTTTTTTGCGATCAATTCCGCGAGCGCCGCGTCGGATTCGGGAATCCGCTTTTGGCTCCAGCGCGCGCAGGTCAGAACAAGAAGTCGTGCCCAATCGGCCGCATCTTTTTGCGCCATGCTCGCTGCTTCTTCAAACTTACCTTGCAGGAGATAGGTCCCGCCCATCGCGGCATAGGAATTCGGCGCCGAGGGATTCAACTCGATCACTCGCATGTATTCTGCGCGCGCCTCTTCCTGGTGTCCTGCGTTCGAGAGGCCGTTCGCGAGAAATGCCCGGGTTTGGGCATTCACCGGGTCCAAGGCAACCGCCCGGCGGTAAAGATCGAGAGCCTGCGTCAACTCACCCCGAGAGCCGGCCAGATTTCCTGCCTGCTCCAGAAGCGCAGGATCCTGCGGGGCCAGAGTGAGCGCCTTGCGCACTGTCTCCGCGGCGCCTTTCCAATTGTAATCAAAATTCGTTTCAATCACCGCCTGGGCGAGCAACGCGTCGGGCAGGTCTGGTTCGAGGTCGAAAGCTCGTTTTAACGCGTCGCGTGCGGCGGCCAGATGCGTGTTGAATCCTTTCTGGCCTCCCGCGGTGGCGTAGTTGCAATCCCAGATGTGGGCCTGGGCCAGCCCCGCCCACGCGAGGGCGAAATTTGGATCGATTTGCACGGCACGTTCAAAATCGGTCCGGGCTTGATCGGTCTCTTTTTCGGAGTGGCGGTTCATGAAAAAGCGGCCCTGCAGGTAAGCCTCATGCGCCTCGACATTTTGCGTTCCGCCTTTCGTCGCCGCCTGGACCTCGGCTTGAATCTTTTCTTTCGACGCTGAACCCGCATCCGCGCCCGCAAATCGGCCGCGCAATTCTCCGACAATGGTCTGCGCTAGCTCTGTTTGCACCGCGAATACGTCTTTCAAGTTACGCGTGTAATTTTCCGACCAGAGTTCCTCCCCAGTAGCGGCGCGACTGAGCCGGGCGGCGATCCGCACCGCGTCGCCGGCTTTGCGCACACTGCCTTCGACCAGATAGACGACGCCGAGCTTTTGTCCGATCTCCTGGGCGGTCGCGTTCTTGCCTTTGAAGGAAAACGCGGAGGTGCGGGCGGCCACATGCAATCCGGGAATCTTTTGCAGAACAGTGAGTAGCTCTTCGCTTACGCCATCGGAAAAGTACTCGCTCCCTTTATCATCACTCAGGTTAACAAAGGGCAGCACGGCGACAGAATTTGCGTCGGGCGCCTTGGCCGGAGCCGCCGGCACCGCGCTGGTTGCGACCGATTGCTGGTTCCTCGCCGATCGCATCCACCAAAATCCCGCGACCAGCGCGAGCAAGACCAGAACAGCGGCCAGGTTCAGGAGCGATGGCCGCGACTTTTTCGGCGGGCGGGCACGTTGCGCCTGGGCGCGCGATTCCCATGGCAGCACGATCCGGAACAGGTCCATCGGTAACTTGATGTTTTTCAAATCCGCCGAGCCGAATTTTTCGAAGCGCGCTTCGAGGGCGTTGCGGATCTGCCGTTCCACATCCATCGAGACGCAAATGCCGCCGGCGCCGGCGAGCGCCTCGATGCGCGAGGCGATGTTGACGCCGTCGCCGTAAACATCGCCGTCGCGATGGACGACGTCGCCGATGTGAATGCCGATCTTGACCGAGATATGCCGGTCGGTCGGGACATCGGTGTTGCGCTTGGCCAGCGCGCGCTGGATCTCGATCGCGCATTGGGCCGCCTCGAGGGCGCTCCCGAATTCGACGAGGAAGGCGTCGCCAATGGTCTTGATCTCCGTGCCGTGGAACTGGGGAAAAATTTCACGCAACAAACGGCGATGTTCCTCCAGGAGCTCGAGGGCGACCCTGTCGTCGCGTTGGGCGAGTGCGCTGTAGCCCACCATGTCGGTAAACATGATGGCGGCGAGCTTGCGCTCTTCGGTCGGTTCGGTCGGCATCAGGCGCTGTCCTTAGCAACTTCTTCAGAAATGCACAACGTCATTCGGAACACCACAGCGCGATCTGGTCGCCTGACCGCGGATGGATGAAATTCCTGCGGCGAACAAAAGAGTCAGAAAACTTGGAGACGCGGCGCCGCCAGGGTAGCGGCGACCCAGCTGGGGTGGTTCCCGTCACCAACATTTTGGTGCTTGCCGAGCGGCAAAATTGTTTCTAAGACATCGGCCTCATTGCCGCGCATCATCAGCCCGCTTCCGTATCGCAGCGTAATTCAGCCCGGTTTTCGCCATGCTTTTTAATTCGCTGACCTTTGTCGTCTTCTTTGTGGTCGTCGTGACGGTTTACTGGAGCATGCGCTCGTGGCCGGCGCGGAAGAATCTGCTCGTCGTCGCCAGCTACATCTTCTACGGCGCGTGGAACCCGCCCTTTGCCGCACTTCTTTTTTCGACCACCGCGATGGACTTCTGGTTAGGCCGTCAAATGGCGAGGGCGAAAGATCAAGCGCGAAAACGCCGCTGGCTCGTCGCGAGCGTCTGCATGAATTTGAGCATGCTCGGCTTCTTCAAGTACGGGAATTTTCTGCTCGAAAATTTCCAATGGCTGCTTGCGCGCGCCGGCGTAATCTACCACCCGCCGCATCTCGACATTCTCCTGCCGGTCGGCATTTCCTTTTACACCTTCCATTCGCTCTCTTACACGCTCGACATCTATCGCGGCGTCCTGCGACCGACCCGGTCACTGCGCGATTTCATTCTCGCGGTTTCATTTTTCCCGCAGCTGGTGGCCGGACCGATCGTGCGCGCGGGCGACTTCCTGCCGCAGCTGCTTCACGCCCCGCGACTCAAACCGAACCAGTTCTTTTGGGGTCTCGCTCTCATGACTCTTGGGATGTTCGAAAAAGTGGTGCTGGCCGATACGCTTCTATCCGGTCCGGCCGATCGCGTCTTCGGTTACGGCGGCCCGCTCGTGGCGCTCGACTCCTGGGCTGGCGTGCTCGCCTTTGCCGGGCAGATCTTCTTCGATTTCGCCGGCTATTCGCTCTGTGCGATCGGCGCGGCGTTGATCCTCGGGTTTCATCTCAAGGATAACTTTCGTTTTCCCTACGCCGCCATCGGCTTCTCCGATTTTTGGCGGCGCTGGCATATCTCGCTCTCCACCTTTCTGCGCGACTATCTCTACATTCCGCTCGGCGGCAACCAGGTGAAGCCTTATCGAGCCGCGCTCAATCTGGTCATCGTCATGTTCCTCGGCGGCCTTTGGCACGGTGCCGCCTGGACCTTTGTCGTCTGGGGCTTGCTGCACGGCTCTTATCTCGTGATCGAGCGTATCTGCCGGGCGCTTTTCGAAGAGAAACCATGGGCGAGCGCGCCCTCCGTCCGCGCCCTTGCCGGCTTCGCCACTTACGGCGCAGTTTGCATTGCCTGGGTCTTCTTTCGCGCGCCTGATTTCACCGTTGCCACCCGAATGCTAGGCGGAATGTTTGGCGGGCACGCTCGCGGCGACGCCATTCTGTCCACGCGCGAGCTCTTGCAGATCGCGACTGTTACCGTTTGCATGATCGCGATGCATTGGACGATGCGCGAGAACACCTTTGAGACCGCGGTCATGCGGATGCCCGCCTGGGCGATCACGGCGATCGGAGCCGTCATGGCCTGCGCCATCATTGTCACGCAGGGAAACAGCAATGCGTTCATCTATTTCCAATTTTAAGCAGCGCCTCCGGCTGCCGCGCCTCTTCTTCCGGCAACCTTCGCGCGAGGAACAAATTCACGGCGGGCCGCCGCTGGAATTTGAGCGCCCGATCCCACCGGCGTCCTGGCGCGGCATCGCCGTCGTCATCACGCTGGTCGTGCTCGTCGCAACCGCGGGCTGGGAGCTGTATTGCCGTTCGCTTGGGTATACGCCGACCTTAAACGACAATGAAGATCTTTGGGCGGCGGCGCGGAGGAGAGTGCAGCCGGAATCGATCGTCATCATGGGCGATTCGCGCGCCTGGTTCGACCTCGATCTGGATGAGCTGCAGACCGGCCTGGGCAAACGGCCGATCCAACTCGCGATCGCCGGCTCCGCCGCCTGGCCGGTCCTGTCCGACCTGGCGGACGACAGGAATTTCCACGGCACGATCATTTGCAGCGTCGTTCCCGGGCTTTTTTTCGCGCCTCCAGGCAGCCCGCCGATGCGGAATGCGGAGAAATATGTCAGACGGTTTCACAACCAGACGCCCGCCCAGCGTGCCGGCGAATATCTGGCCATGCCATTGGAAGAGCACGTCGCTTTTTTGAAATCGGACGATCTGAGTTTGGAAGCACTTTTGAACGATCTGCCGATCCCGAATCGCCGGGGTGCGCTCGTGCCGCCGCGATTCCCGCCCTACTTCCAAACGGAAGATCGCGAGCGTCGCGCGCGCATGTGGGAGAAGTGTGCGGAACCAGGCAGTGCACTGGCGAGAAAGGTCCAGCAAATCTGGATCCCGCTTTTCAGTCCGCCGCCGCCGCCCAGCTATATCCCCAGGGAAGTGTTCCTGGCGGAGATGGGCAAAGGAATCCAGAAGCGGTTTGCTGATGCGGAGAGTGCGGTCGAGAAAATCCGCGCCCGCGGCGGCAAGGTCGTGTTCGTCCGCTTTCCGCACAGCGGCCGCGTGAAAGAGATCGAAGACCGCGACATGCCCCGCGCCAAAACCTGGGACCCGCTCCTAAAGTCAACCGGCGCGCCCGGCATCTATTATTCCGACTACGCGGAACTCGCCGGGTTCGCGTGTCCCGAGTGGTCGCACCTCAGCGCTGGCGATTCGGTGGAATTCAGCAAGCGGCTCATCCCTCATTTGCGCACAGCATTCGGGATGTGAGTGGGCCAAGGCACGCGTTGGATCGGCCGGCGATCCCTCGTGACTGTGTCAGTACGACCGTGGTCCGTGCATCCTGACACGGGTCGCGAGTCGACTTTTTCTATCGCTTGTGGACGTGTTGCGCTGATAAGCTCCTGTTTTCGGAGAGGGGAAACATCACCATGATTCATCTGCTTTGGTATATCATCGTAGGCTTGATCGCCGGGTTCGCTGCCAACTCGGTCATGCACCTGCACCTGACGCTTCTTTGGGCGACCGTGCTCGGTCTCGTCGCCTCAATTCTGGGCGGGTTTATAACGCACCTGTTTGACCGTCCGAAGCCCGAGGCGAATTATCATCCTGCCGGAATTATTGTTTCGACACTCTGCGCCTTGTTGGTGTTGTGGCTCTTAAGTAAGTACCCCATATTCACGGCGGTTTGATCTACCCCCCGTTGCAGCCTTTTGGCAGCGCTCCAGCAGCCGCGGCGCTTTCATCTTCTCCGCCCAAGAGGCGAATACCGGCGTCGCACCGCGCCAGCGTAGCGTCGCGACACTCTTAAAAAGCGGCGCATCGATGCGCAGGGTCGCGAGATTCCCGTAGCACATCGTCGCCAGGCGGGGTCGCGTCTTAGACGCGATCCCTACGGACCCCGCAATGCCTCCGGAAAAGGTGCGCCAAGGAGTGCCTTGGTGACTGATCGTAATCAATTCACGGATGAAAAGCCCCATCAGACGCTCAACGCGCGGACCGGATCAACGTGCGTCGCCCGCCAGGCGGGCAGCAGGCACGAAGCAACGGCAATGATGCAAAGAATGATGGCCGCGGACCCAAAAACGAAGGGATCGTGTGCGCTCACCTTGTAAAGCAGACTCCCCATCGTTCGGGTTATGAGCAGGGCTGAGAAAACGCCCAACAAAATACCGGCCCCGGTAAGCGCCAGGCCGCGAGAAATGACCAGTCGTAAAAGATCACCGGCGCGCGCACCCAGGACCATGCGCAAACCGAGCTCGGGGGTCCCTTGCGAAACAGAATAGGACATAACTGCATAGAGGCCGACCGCGGCGAGGAATAACGCCATGCAGCCGAAGAGGGCGACCAGAGTAACGGCAAGTCGTTGGCTGTAGCTCATCCGATCGACTAACTGTTGCAGCGGGTAGACAGCTCGAGGCGCCAGCGTAGGATCAAGCGCGTGCACTTCGTGCGCCAATGCATTCATGATCGCAGCCGGACTTTGCCGCGTTCGAATCAGTAAGCTGCTAAACACATCCGACCAATTCTGCCGGGCCGGCACATAAAAGAATGGCTTCGGTTTCTCGAGCTTCGTTTCGTAGTTCGCATTCTTCGCTACGCCGATGATCAACATCCATTTGTCCTTAACCTTGAGCCGCTGACCGAGCGGATTTTTTCCGGGCCAATATTGGGCGGCCATGGTTTCATTGATGATGGCAACTGGCGGCGCGTTCTCGTCATCGTTGCGGGTGAATTCGCGGCCGGAGACGATCGGGATCCCAATGGTGGCGAAATATTGCTCGGCCACTTCATCGTATTGTGCACTTGGCCGCTCGTCGGGCGCGGCTTGATAGCCGTCCACTTGGATTGAAGCGGTGAAGTAAGAAACGTAGGTAAACGGCAACATGCTCGCGAGACTGGCCGATTCTATCCCGGGAATTGCACGGACGCGGTCGAGTAGCTGGGTGTGGAAAGCTTTCGCTCGGGTAACATTGTAGCCGGCGGAAAACAGGTCCACGGTGGAAGTGAGCACATCGGTCGAGAATCCAGGACTTGCCTTTTGCATTCGCTGGAGGCTTTGCAAAAGCAAGCCGGTGCCGGCGAGCAGGACGAAACTGAGCGACACTTGCACCAGCACCAAGGCGGAGCGCAGCCGCGAACGGCCCGTTCCGCCGAGGACGCCACCGCTTTCGGCTTTGAGCGCGCCGGAAAGATCGACGTGGCTGGCCTGAATCGCCGGGACGAGCGCAAAGAGCAACGTTGAGCCGAGGCAGATTGCAATCATGATTGCGAGCACGCGCCAATCGATTTGGCCCTCATAATTCATGATGATTCCTGGCGCCGGCGAGGGAAAAGCGAGGACAAGAGCGTCGCGGCACCAGTAGGCCAAAATGATTCCGCCAGCGGCAGCGATGATCGAAAGCAGCAAGCCCTCCGTGACGAGCTGCTTGATTAAACGGCCTCGGCCGGCGCCGAGAGCCAGACGCATCGTCATCTCATGCCGGCGCAAGAGCGACCTAACGAGAAGAAGATTGCTGACGTTGGCGCAGGAAATGAGCAAAATGAAAAACGCCACAGCGAACGTGATCGCAAGTGTTTTCGACATGGCTCCAGCGCCGTTGAACGGCGTTTTCCATAACCGCACAAGCGCAATGCCGTAGCCACGGTTTGTCTCTGCATAATCCTTCTCCAGGCGCCGAGCGATCGCCGAAAGCTCAGTCTGCGCTTGCTCACGCGTGACTCCCGGCTTGAGAAATGCATAGCCTTCAATCCACCGCGCACCGCGATCTTCCAGTTTGTAACCACCCGAATCGAATGTCTCCTGCATCGAGATCGGCACCCAAAGGTTAATAGAGTATCCGATAAAGGTGCCGTGAAATCTCTCGGGCGCGACGCCGATTATGGTGTGCTGCACGCCATTCAAGTATTGCGTTTTGCCGATAATCTCCGGGTCGCCTTTGTAACGATCTTTCCACGTCCTGTAGCTAATGACCGTGACCGGATGCCCATTCCGTCCTGTGCCTTCTTCCGGTCTGAACCCGCGGCCCAAAACCGGGCGGACGCCGAGGGCGTCGAAATAGTTGGCCGACACAATTCCGACGGAAGCGCGTTCCGCTCGAGCTCCGACGCTGAGCGTCGTGCCCGCGATCTTATCGACGATGAACGATTCGACGAGCGTCGCGTTCTTCTGGAAGTCGAGAAAGTCGGGATAGGAGAGCCCGGTATTAATCTCTCCGCGGGTTGTGCCGCCGAGTGCAAACATTCGGTTCTGATGCGCGACCAGCGGATATGGGCGAATCAGAATTCCCTCGATCCAACTGAAAACGGCGGCGTTGGTTCCGATTCCCAACATGAGGCACAGCGCCGCGAGAGCGGCAAAACCCGGGTTGCGCGAAAGCATGCGCATGCCAAAGCGGACATCCTGGAGAGATTCATCTGCCCAACGCCAGACGCGTTGCTCACGCGCAACCTCCCTGATCTGTTCAACACCGCCGAATTCGCGTAGCGCCGCCGTTCGTGCTTCACGGGGCGACATGCCGGCAGAGATATTTCTCTCGACCAATAATTCGAGGTGCGCTTGCAGCTCCTCGGTCATTTCAGTTTCGCGGCGATTTTTGCGAAAGAGTCCAACTACCCGCGACAAGTAAGCTCGAAGGAACGGCATAGATCAGCCCCTCGCTAGGACAAGATTGATTCCCTTGGTAATGCGCGACCAATGCTCCTGCTCCGCCGCCAATTGTCTTCGACCGGCAGCGGTCAATTTGTAGTAGCGTGCCTTGCGGTTGCTCTCGGACGTGCCCCATTCCGCCTTGATCAAACCCTGTGCTTCCAACCGATACAGCGCCGGATAAAGCGAGCCCTGCTCGACACGCAGAATGTCTTTGGAGATTTGATGAATGCGATCGGCGATGCCCAGCCCGTGCCGCTCCTCGTGCTGAAGCGCTTTCAAAATGAGCATGTCCAGCGTGCCATAAACAAGATCCGGTTTCTGTTTTCCCATGGCTAGCCTAGATAGACATAGTGTGAGGCGATTTGCCTAGACTGTCAAGGCCAATTTTACTGGCTATCCGAAAAGTAGGGAAGGGTCGCGCGAGAGCACTTTGAGCCGGATGGCAAGGCGCGAGCGACGCGCATACCTCGCGCGGTCTGGAAGGAGCACGCAACGCTGCCGCACGCCCCAAAGTGCTCTGGCCCCGCGGGTGGCGCCGGTTTTTGGTTTCAACGGCGTTGCTCCTCGGTTACAGATCCCGGCGGATATGCTTCCTCCTCGCGCCTTGTTCAAACCAAAATCGGACAGCCACGCGGCCTACTCCTATTTATGAGATGGCTGGCTTCCAGGCTTTTGCGGATTTGGCGGCGACCTATTTGTGTTTGTACATTTGCGCGCGGCACTATTGGGCCACGGTGGAAGCTGTCATGTTGGCGACCATACCCGCTGAACGGTGTGACGAACAAGCCGGTTCGCGGATGTGCGTCGCAGGCCGGTCCACCGGTTTCGGTTTTACGAGGTCGTTTTGGTCGTCCGGCGCGACCTGTGCTAGACTGTCTTACATGAGAGAAACCCTCACGATCAGTTTGCCGAAGGATTTGCGGCGCGGGCTGGAGAAGATGGCCAAGGCGGAGGGCGTGACCAGCAGCGAATTTGTTCGGCGCGCCCTGAAAGCCGATATCTTCCGGCGGGCCATGCGCGCGGCGCGACGGGAACTCGTCCCCCAGGCGCGTACTCTCGGAATCTATACCGACGAGGACGTCTTCAAGGCCGTCTCGTGAGGGTCGTCTTCGACACCAATGTTCTCTACTCGGCGTTGGCGGCGAAAGGCTTCTGCGAAGAAGTGCTGGATGAGGCAGCCGGCGACAGAAGCCGCGCTCGCTGCTTACATCGATCTTTGCGAGTTTGTCGAGCCGGAGCGTCTGCCCAGGCGGGCCTGCCGGGATAAGAGCGATGACGTGGTCTTGGGAACCGCTCTCGCAGGCAAGGCGGAAGTAGTTGTCACAGGCGACAATGATCTTCTGACCATGAAAGAATACGAGGGCGTCAGGATCATTTCGCCCCGCCAGTTTCTCGATCTTTTGCCGTGAGGTTCGGAGTCCCGCGGCTTTTTGAATTCGCACGGGATCTCGCGTCGCGGTGGAAAACCTATGCCGGCCTCGAATAGGCGGATGCCGTTTTGCAGTCGGCTACCGGATATGTCTTGCGCCTCAAGGATTCGCGCGCGCGCAAAATTGCTTTGGAGCAGTCCGAGCTCCCGAGCCACCTCTTGGAACGGCCGGCTCTTTTGGTTCTTCGAATCCCGCTTCGCGTTGCGCAGCGCTTTGAGGGCATGATAATTCTCCAGCGCCTCCTGCATCTTTACGTATTGCTTGTACGGAATGACGGCGAACTCCGATCCGGAGGTCTCCACAGACTTATAGCTCTGCCGATACGTGGCGACGGCGCGACCCGCGACAACTCACGCAGCTTGCACTCGCCCTGCAGGGCGGCGACAC
>JBOHXL010000051.1:0-22672 GCA_050736975.1 Chthoniobacterales bacterium
GCGCGGCATCCCGAGCTGTTGGTGGAGCATGCGGTGCGCGGCATGATTCCGCACAACAAACTCGGCCGTCAGGTCTATCGTAAACTAAAAGTTTACAATGGTGAGGAACACCCGCACGCCGCGCAGCAACCCCAGACAGTGGCTTTGGACTAACGAACTATTTTCATGGCTGAGACACAGGAATTCATCGCCACCGGTCGCCGCAAGACGGCCGTCGCGCGCATTCGCATGACCCCGGGCAACGGCAAGATCGACATCAACGGCAAGAGCTTCGAGGATTATTTCCCGACTGTGCCCTTGCAGAACACGATCCTGCAACCTTTGCAGGCGGTGAAGTTGACCACCGCTTACAATATCTCGGTCAACACCTCAGGCGGCGGTCCCACCGGTCAGGCGGGCGCGGCGCGGCTCGCCATCTCGCGTGCGCTCCTCCAGGTGGACGCAAATCTTCGCGGCACCTTGAAGGCGGAGGGCCTCCTCCGGCGCGATCCACGGATGAAGGAACGAAAAAAGTCCGGTCAGCCGGGCGCGCGCAAGCGCTTCCAGTTCTCGAAGCGCTAATTTTCGGTTTCGCTTTCCCACTCTAACGGCGGTCTGCGACCGTCGCTATCGGAGCGCCCGCTGGAAATTACGGCGTCGCGGAGGGCGCCGCGTTCTCGGGCGGCCGGGCCATCGGGATCGGTGCTTCGGTCGGAGCCGGCGGAGCGACCGGCGGCACGGGTTTCGGGAGCGCCATCATTTCACGAAAGGCTTCGTTAGCGACAATGCTTTCCCGGTATTGCGAGATGATCGTTTCGCAAATCTGGCGCGCTTCCTCGGTGCGGTTTTTCGCCTTCAAGAACGGCAGCTCGTCCAGCAAGGCGAGGGGCGCGTTGAAACTCTGCGGATATTCCGTGGCAATGCGCTGATAGGTCCTGAGCGCCTCGTCGGATTTGCCTAACGACTCGAGATTGGCCGCCACTCCCATCCAGGCGGTCGTGATCAGCTCGTGTTTGGGATATTGATCGATGAATTTGTGCAGCGTGACGTTGGCATCGGCGTATTTTTTTTGCGCGCGCTGCTGGGCCGCGAGGAGAAGATAGGCGCTCGCGGCCGGTTCGCTCCCAGGATAACGATCGATCACCTGCTGGTATTCCTGCGGCGAGTGGGCCGCGGCCAGCAAAGCGGTGGCGTCGGTCGCCTGCCGCGCGGTATAGAGTTGGTAGCCGGCGTAGCCAAGACCACCCAGGACGAGAACAGCTGCGACCACGATGATCGTCGTCTTGTATCGCACCCAAATAAGATTGGCTTCGAGCGCGGGATCGGCGGTGATTTGCGAGACGGTGGCCATTGGAAATCGGGAGTTGTGTCTATGCCACGCGAAGCATTTCCGCGCAAGCTCCTCCTTCCTTCCGGCTGAAGTTGAGCGTTGGACGTTGGACGTTTGACGTTGGAGGTTGAACGTTCTCCGAGTGATTCCACACGACAAGCTGTTTACACCCGGCCCGGTCGAAGTGTCCGCGAAAACGCTGGGCGCATTTGCCCGTCCGATGATTGGTCATCGCGGCGAGGAGTTCAAAGAACTCTACCATGCCATTCACCCGGGTTTGCAAACTCTGTTCGGCACCCGCCAGCCGGTTTTCCTTTCCACTTCCTCAGCCTGGGGCGTGATGGAAGCGTCGATCCGCAACCTCGTCCGGCGGCGCGTCCTCTGCTGCATGTGCGGCGCTTTCTCCGACAGATGGCTCGAAGTGGCGCGTCGTTGCGGCAAGGAAGCCGACCCGCTCCAGGTCGAGTGGGGCCAGGCGATCGATCCCAAGGCGATCGACGCGCAACTCGCGACCGGTAAGTTCGACACCGTCACCCTGATTCACAACGAAACCTCCACCGGGGTGATGAACCCGTTGCCCGAGATTTGTTGCACGCTGGCGAAATATCCGGAGATCGCGCTGATCGTCGATTCCGTTTCCTCCTTCTCGGCCATGCCTATCCCGATGGACGACTACCGCATCGACGTCCTCCTGACCGGCTCGCAAAAAGCGCTCGCGCTCCCGCCCGGTTTTGCGCTCTTCAGCGTTTCCGAGAAAGGGTTGGCCCGCGCGGCCCAGGTAAAAGATCGCGGTTACTACTTCGATTTTCTCGAGTTCAAGAAACAACAGGCGGGAGACATGACACCGACGACCCCGAGCATCGGCCACATTTTCGCGCTGCGATCGAAGCTCGAAGAGATTTTCGCGGAGGGCCTGACGAATCGCTACGAGCGGCACGCGCGCACCAACGCGCTCGTCCACCACTGGGTGCGTGAGCGGGGTTTCGAATTCTTCGCCGCGGAAGGACACCGCGCGATCACGCTCACCTGCGTGAAGAACAACCGCGGCGTTGATGTCGCGAAGCTGGTGCACGACCTGCGCGAGAAGCATCATCTTGTGATCAACGGCGGCTACGGCAAGTTGAAAGGGGAGACGTTTCGCCTCTCCAACATGGGCGACGAAACCGAGGAGACCGTTTCGTATCTGCTCCAGTGTCTCGACGATTGCCTGGGTTAGCTACGATCGGGGCACACAGGCGCCTTCCACATTCGGATCAGCCGCGGCTCGCGGCCGCCACAGCAGCGGCCCGCTTCGGTTCGTCAATCCGGCGGAAGATCATCCAGACACCAAGCAGGACGAATCCCGCCCCGAGCAACGACCAAGCCGAAAGCCGCTCACCGCCAAAAGCCCAGCCGATCGCGATCGCGCCCGGCGGGGTGATGAGCGAGATCGTTTGCAGATTTGTGACCGACATCCGGGGTAACAGCCAATAGAGGAGCAGGAAGGTGAACGACGACCCGATGACCGCCAGGTAAAGCAGACAGAGAATGGCACGCCCAGTCCAATGAAGGCGCAACGGATTTCCATCCATCGTCAGGCCAAGAATCAATAGCGGGACAATGCCAAAAATCATCTGCCACGCCGCCAACATCGAGGGCGCGAGCTGCATTCTCCGCGCCTTCAACAGGACGTTGGAGAAGGCCGCGCTTGCCGCACCGACCGTGATCCCGAGACCGCCGAGAAAAGCGAGCCAGCCGTTGAAGCTGAGGAGCCGCGCACAAATCAACGCAACCCCGAAAATCGCGACGAGCGCGCCGGCCAGACGCTGCCAGCGCAACGGTTCCTCCGGCAGCATCCAATGGGCAAAGACCATTCCGAAGATTGGAATCGAAGCCTGGATGACTGCCGCGAGCCCGGAGGACACGTGCAACTCCGCCCAAAAAAGCAGCGCATAGTTCACCGAAAACATCAGCACGCCGGTAAATCCGAGCACGAGATAATCGGACCGGCGCGGCGGCAAGAGCCGGGTGCGACCGATGGAGATGACGAGCAACGCCAGCACCGCGATGACGAAGCGCCAGGCGACGAATGAAACCGGCGGTAAATCCTTGAGCCCGATCTTGATCACCAGCCAGGTCGAACTCCAGACCAGGCAGAGCATCAGCCAGGCGGCTGGAATCCGCCAATCTCGAGATTTATTCTCCATCAACAGGCGCGACTCTCGTTTCGAGTGGTCGTCGCGTAAAGGCAGGGTACCGCAAGCTTCCAGCTTGCCGTTTGAGACTGGGCAAGCGGCAAGCCCGCGCCATCATCACGGTGTCTCCCTTATGTCGTTAGGAGCGTGAAAGGGGAAGGGCGCCCTCGTTTCCGAAAGCGCCCTTCATTTCGATGGCGATAAGCCGAATTCTGTCGGCCGATTACTCGGCCGCGATGATCATTTATCTCGTCCCGCTTGCGCGGAACGCCCGCAACGCTTGCGCGTCGCGTGATGCGACGATACCCGAGGATTTTACGGACCGGCTGTCCTTCCTCTGTTTTGTCTTGCACCGCATGGGGTTTTTCCTGCCTCGCCGCTTGCGCGTCGAGCGGTGAGCTCTTACCTCGCCATTTCACCTTTGCCTGACGAACGACTTGCGTCGCTCATAAGGCCGTATGTTTTCTGTGACACTTTCCGTCACGGCTCGCTTTCGCCAACCGCGCCCGCGCGTTCTGCGCGGCATGCTGCCGTCTGGTGTTCGGACTTTCCTCTGGCGAACCTTGCGGCCCGCCAGCGATCATCTGCCATCGCCAGAAACGTATCATGGTCGGCGCGCTCGGAAAGCAGGATCTGGGGAGCGCACGCGAGGACATGTGCGCTCCCCGGAAGACCCTCATCACGCTCGCGGAAAACTTCACTGAAGCTTCCCGCCTAACGACTCGTACCAGTGACTAAGAAAGAACTTCTTCTCCATGGGGAGAAAATGATCGGACCGCCCGACAATCGGTCGCAGAGTCATCGTCATCTGCAGGCAGACGAGGATGAAAATGAGCGACCACGTTTTTAAATGGCCGCGCCCATTTTCGCCCCGAAAGCGGCTCATCCCACCGATCAAGCGCAAACCAAAGCACAACCCGATCAACCAAAAGAGGAGATGGATTGCCCCCATGAAAGTGACCGAGTCGGTCGATTGCGAAAAGATCCAGGCCACGGACGCGAACCGACGAGGAGGAGCGCGCTCAGGCAAACCGCGGCGGCGAGTGCCCCCGCAACCGCGCCGAGCGGCACGTCACTCCCGCCGAGGCAGGTGAAAATGTAAAGGCTCGGGAGGCAGATGAGGACGGCGAGGAGCGTGCCGAGCGCAAGCTTGGCCGGCGCGATCCAGAGCTGCGTTCCGCCGGCGAGCGATCCGACCACGATTCCGTAGGCAGCCATCGCTCCGAGCGCGAAAGCGAGCAGCCAAACGGCGAACCGGTCCCGGCCCACGCCATGTAGTTCGTGAATGATGCGGCCGGGATGCTTGAGCAGCGTCTCGAGGAGAAGAAGCGGGCCGGCCCCGGGCGGCATCGGTTCAAATTGGAACTGGTTCCGGCGCGGGAGCGGCCGAGGTGTGGCTGGCATTTCTGGTGTATTCATTGCTTTGTTCGTTAGTCGTTAGGCTTAGTAAAACAGGTGGTGCAGGGCGCGCCCGACCGCTTCGTAGAAATTGCCGCGTAAAGGATCGGGACGGAGGAACTGGACCGGCAGGTGCGGGCTGCCAACGAACGGCCGCAGCACCCAGGCCAACTGGCTGCCGAGGAGGAAGTTTCCGCCCAGCCAACCAAGCAGAACGCGGCGCGCGATCGCGCGACTCGCGCTCATTTTTTCGAGGAGGCGAAAGAGGCCGTGGTTCGCGATCACTCCGGCGCCGGCGATGAAAAGGACGTGCGTCAGGAGCGTCAGGCTGTGCCCGAGCAAAATCGCGCGCGAGTCGAGCGGCGGCGTGTTCCAGAGCACGAAGAGACTGATGGGACTGAGCGCGCCGAGGATCATCGAAGTGAGCGCGAAGCTCATCAGGATGGCGACTGAAGTCTGGCGAAAGGAAAGGCCCGAGCCGAGAAGCTGCGCGAGGATGCCATTGAGGAGCGCGTTGCCGGCGCAGGTGAGAAAGATGAGAAGCGGAAACTTGAGCGCGGTGCAGCATGCTTGCAGCGGGGCGCGCCAGAGTCCAACGGTGAATCCGTAAAGCCCGCTCCCGACCAGGGTCAGCAAAGCGCAAACTGCCGGCCACGCGATTCCGGGCTCGACCAGCCAGGCGCTGATCTCATTCGGATCGCCGCGGAGGAGTGACTTGAGGCGGTCTTTCATTCGTTAGGCAGATTGCCTGAAACGGCTGGCGGCGAAATCGAGCAAGCGCATTTCCACCTCCCTTACCGTTTCCGGAAGGGTGGAGGTGCCAGCCGTGAGCCCGACCGTCGCGGCGCTCGAAAAATCTGACCCGACCAATTCTTCCGCGCTCTCGATGTGGATGGCGCGTTTCCCCGCAACGCGGCAGGTCTCGACCAGTTGGCGCGTGTTGTTACTCGCCCGGCCGCCGACGACCACGATGACGTCGGCCTTTGCGATCAGGCGTTGCAGAGCGAGTTGGCGGTCCTTGGTTGGTTTGCAAACTGTGTCGGCGAAACGCACCTCGGATTTCGGATGCGCCTGCCGAATCTCCGCCACGAGTCTCAGGACTCTATCTATCGGCTGTGTCGTTTGCGAGACAACGCCGTAGCGCGCCGCCAACGGAAGCTGTGCGATGTCCGCACTGCCACCAATCACGACCGCGCCCGGGAAATCTTCTGTCAGGCCGCGCACTTCAACATGACCAGGTTGACCGATCACGACCGGGAAGCAGCCGAACGCGACCAACCGGCGCAACTGGCTATGGGCGTGGCGCACGAGCGGGCAGGTGCCGTCAGCGACGGTGTGGCCGGCGTTATTCCATTCGTTGCGCCTCGCGTCCGACGCGCCGTGGGCGGTGATCATGACGTCCGGCGAGGCGACGTTCGTCGCGTCATCGAGCGAACCTTCGCGCACGCCGAGCCCGCGCAGTCGTTCCCGCACGAGGGGATTGTGAACCAGCTCACCGAGAATGGTGAGCGGTCGTGCGGCCGCGAGCTTTTCGGCCTGGGCGATGGCGTCGCGGACGCCGAAACACATTCCAAAATGTTCTGCCAGCAGGATTTTCATTCGTTAGGCGTGGAACTCAGCTCTCCGGATTTCGCTTCACAGACTCGCCGAGTTTTGGCTTTGTCGGACAAAGCATGGCTTCAAAAAAACTCACTCCTTCCCCGCTTTCACGATCTGTTCCAGCACGTGCAGGTAATCCGTAAACGCCGCCCGCCCTTTCGTCGTTAGGGCATAACTCGTCTGCGGACGGTCGAGCATTTCTTTCGTTACCGCCACGAAACCAAGTTTGTGCAGCGTGCGCAGATGCGTGACCAGGTTGCCGTCGCTCATTTTTAGCTCGCTCTTCAGGTCTTGGAACGGCCAGCTGACGCGACTGGCGAGCAAGGTCATGATCGCCAGTCGTCCCTTTTCGTGGATCGCCTTGTCGAGTTTGTCGAAGTCCGGCATCGCTCATTCGGGCGAGAGGATTGCGCGCCGCGCCGGTTCCCGTTTCGACCAGACACAGACCGCATAGATCAGGTGATAGAGACCGAAGGTCGCCCCCATCGCGAAGGTTGGAAACATCCCGCGCGGGTCGGCGGCAAACGACTTCGGCCAGAAAAGATATGCCACCCCGGAAAGGAGAAAAACCCAGCCGAGGATGACTAACGAGCGCGGCGCAAAGAGCCGGGTCGCGAGCAGGCTCAGGCCGTAGAACATGATCCAGACCGCAACTAAAATTTCCCGGTCGATCGGCTCCGCGTTCTTGAAAAACCAGATGGTGGTCGCGGCCGGGATGACCAGGCAGGGCGCAATCGCACGCAGGGCGAGGCGCGCCCCGGAGGAGAGCAGGGCGCGTCTGTCCTTGAGCGCCTCCTGCCTGACGAAAAACGCGTTCACCGCCAGGACCAGCGCGAGGATCGCGAGCCAGATTTCCGCGAAGAGCCGGCCGTCAAAGTCCGAGGCAGCCGCAGTGTGGGAACGATCGAAGAACCAGATGGTGCCGGTGGTCGCGACCGCGAGCAGGCCGCCGACAAAAGCGGTTGGGGCGGAAATGGCGCGATAAATCGTGGCGCGTTCCATGAGGGAGCGAATGACGCGCAAATGTTCTTCCGCCCGGGACCGTTCGTTCATGAAGGACCTTTGTATGACAAAGTGAAAGTCGATGCAAGGATTTTTTCGTCGACCCCTGCGCTTTGCCTGGCTCTGGGGAACGCACGCGCCCTCGCCTGCTGATTGTGGCGCCTTGCCGCACCGGGCTTTCTCTTGCGGTGGCCGCCCGGAATAAAGTTCGCGGTCGCGACGGCGCGATCCCCGGAGAAAGAATCGCCTGCCGCGGAGCGTCTTGAAACTTCCGCTTCGAATGGTCAGGCTCCAAGCTCATGGCCGCCGAGTCGCGGAATCGAAAATCCAGCTGGTTGACTGCCGCTTTAGGTCTCGGTCTAGCGATCCTTGCCGGCGCTCTTCTCTGGCACGACGCCGATTCGCGCGGCCCGAGCGTTCCCGGCAACCGCCCGATCACGGCCCGGGAGGGAAATTACGTGACCTCCAATTCGTGTCGTGCCTGTCACCCCGGAAATTATGCCAGTTGGCACGTGTCGTTTCACCGCACCATGACACAGGTCGCAACGCCCGCGACCCTCATCCCGGAAGCGCGCAACGTCGAGCTGAGCTTCGCCGGACGGCAATACCGCCTCGAGGGAAAGGGCGACAGGATCTTTGCCTCGAGCCGTTCGTTAGGCGAAAGCGACTATGGTCCGTCAAGTCAGGTCGTGCTCCTGACCGGTTCGCACAATCTCCAGATCCTTTGGACTGAAACCGGGCAGGGCCGCACCCTCGAGCAGTTTCCTTTCGCTTACATCATCGCGGAGAAAATGTGGGCGCCGGTCACGCAAACTTTTCTCATGCCGCCGGAGACGAAGGAGGCCTATTCGATCGGCGCTTGGAATGGCGCCTGCATGGATTGCCACGTGACCCAGGGCCTGTCGAAGTTTGTCGCGGGCAGCAAATGGGACACGGCCGTGGCCGAATTCGGGATCGCCTGCGAAGCCTGCCACAGCGAAGGGCGCGAACATATCGCCGTGAATCGCAACCCGCTTCGTCGCTGGAAACTTCACCTGACGAAAAGCGCCGATCCCACGATCGCGAACGCCTCACGCATGAAAGGGCCGGAGTCGGCCCTGGTCTGCGGTCAATGCCACAGTGTCTGGGCTTTCAAGGGAATGGAAGAGAAGCTAGATTGGAACCGGCATGGCGGGAAGTTTCGACCCGGGAACGAGGACCTCGGGCAGCGCTTCGTGGTTCAGCCTAACGACAAGGATCATACGGCGCAGAAGGAATTCATTCGCGGCACCGAGCCGGATTTTTTTCGCGACCGTTTCTGGGGCGATGGGATGATTCGAGTGACGGGCCGCGAGATGAATGGCGTGCAGGAGTCGCCCTGTTTCAAGGGCGGAAACTTTTCCTGCATCTCCTGCCACGAGATGCATCCGGCCCGGACAACCCAGATCGCGCTCAAGACCTGGGCAAAGAATGATCAATTGGCGCCAAAGATGGAGTCCGATCAGGCCTGCCTCCAGTGTCACAAAGAGATGGTCACCCGCCTGACGAGTCATACCCATCACGAGGCCGATTCTTCCGGCAGCCGTTGTTACAACTGCCACATGCCGCACACCACCTTTGGTTTGCTTCACGCCATGCGCAGTCATCAGGTTTCTTCGCCTAATGTGAAAGAGAGTCTCGATTATGGCCGGCCCAACGCCTGCAACCTCTGTCATCTCGACCAGACACTTGGTTGGACGGCGCAGAAGCTCCACGCCTGGTACCAGCAGCCGGTGCCAGACTTATCGGATGACGACAAGACTATTTCCGCCGCCGTCCAATGGCTCGTGCAAGGCGATGCTGGCCAGCGTGCCTTGCTCGCTTGGGGAATGGGCTGGGAACCGGCGCAGAAGATTTCCGGGCGCGCTTGGCTCTATCCCTTCTTGCTTTATAGCCTGACAGATCCCTACGCCGCCGTGCGCTTCGACGCCTGGAAGTCATTACAGACTTTGCCGGGATTCCTGAACTTCGATTTTACCTACACCGCCGGGCCAGACGCGCGGGGCGAAGCCGTTCGGCGAGGCTATGAAAAATGGTGGAACGAATTGCGTCCTGCGAATCCGAACTTCGATCCCAAAGCCGTGCTGCGTCCCGAAGGTCGCTTCGACGACGACGTCTTGAGCCGGCTTCGGCGCGAGAGGGACGATAAGCCGATTGTCCTGGCCGAGTAAAAAGTCGTCTGGACAAATTGTGCCGGCCGGTGAGAGCTGTCGGACGCGAGGTACGCAGGCGTGTCTCTCTCCGACAGGTGGTCGGAGCCGGCGTGACCTCACTCGCCTTGGAAAAAGTCATCCAGCTATCGAGATTTCTGCTTGACGTCGAATTCACAATCGGAGATGACGTGTTCGATTCCATTCAGCTCGGAAACCGCCCCACGAAAAATTCCGCCTTTGGCCGTGTCGGTAGCGCCATGATCTCGCTCGGGATGCTGCTTTCTGGCCTCAGCTTGCGCACAGATCCGGGCCGTTCTTTACGTTGTCGAATCTTCCAGCGGCGTCCTTTCAAGGATCGCCCCCCACTTTTGGTTCCATCCGCCTTCGCGTCCGGCCTCTACCTCTGTCGTTCGCGGAATCAATGGCACAACCGGGGCGGCCTTAGTCGAGGCCTACAGCATCACGCAATAGAGCTTTTCAAGTCATCTCAATAAGCTAGAGTCTAAGCCAAATGAGAAATCTCATCTTCGTTCGTCTTTTTCCGGCCCTAGCGGCGTTCGGTGCGATACTGCTTCCCCTCGGCTCCGCAGGCGCTCCCGGCGACCTTTATGTGAGCAACCCTAACGCAGGAGCTATCTATAAGTACACTCCCAACGGCGATCAGAGCACATTCGCTTCCGGTCTCACCGCGCCGCTTGGACTTGCCTTTGATCGCGCTGGCAATCTCTTCGTGGGGGAGGGCGACACTGGAGATATCTTTAAATTCACGCCGGGTGGCGAGAAGAGCACTTTCGCATCCGGGCTCAGTCTTCCATTTTCACTGGCCTTCGATGGCACCGGCAATTTATTTGTTGCAGAGTCGTTTGGGGAAGGTTCAGACATCTTGAAATTTACGCCGTCTGGGACGAAAACGACGTTCGTTTCCGGCGAGTATTTCTCGGGCCTGACCTTCGATCCGGTGGGCAATCTTTTCGTCGCCACTGGTGGCCCGCTAAATTTCGACGGTGGGGTTGTGTGGTTCACGCCTGATGGCACGTCGCATACCTTCTCGTATTCCGGCGGCCCGGGCCTGGCCTTCGACGGGGCGGGTAACTTTTACGTTACCAGCTCCGACGGGATATTGAAATATACCCCTATGCCAGCCAGCGATAAGAGTGTCTTTGTTTCGAGGCCGGATAACGGTTCGGGTTTGGCGTTCGATGACGCTGGCAATCTCTTCGAGACCGATTCTAATAGCGGCTCAATTCTAAAATTCGCGGCTGACGGAACCGAGAGCCCATTTGTTTCCGGCCTTGGTCCGTCACCAGTCTATCTCGCGTTCGAGCCTGTTACCGAGAAACTCCGCAACATCAGCGCGCGCGGATTGGTTGGGACGGACGATAATGTCTTAATCGGCGGGTTTATCGTTGGAGGGAATGCTTTGGCAAACAATGCGGTGGTTGTGCGCGCGATCGGACCTTCGCTGGCTCAGGCTGGGATTGCTAATGCGCTCGCTGACCCCGTGCTCGAATTGCATAACTCCAGCGGTGCACTCCTGTCCTCAAACGAGGATTGGCAAGATACTCAGGCGGCACAAATCAGCGCCAGCGGTCTCGCCCCCACGGATCCGAAAGAATCGGCGATCTTTGCTACGCTGCCTGCCGGAGCCTACACTGCGGTGGTGCGCGGAGCAGGCGACACCACCGGCGTGGCCTTAGTCGAAGTTTACAGCATAAGTCAGTAGAGACCGACGATTTCAGTAGTTTTGTCTGGGAGTGCACTGCCTGGCCGTTCGTGCGCGGGCGCCTCGCGCGCTCATGGGAGAGCCCAGCCTCGCGCTGTCTACGGGCATTGCTTCGCCCCAACGAGCTTTCCAGAACACTTCGCGTTTACCGACCTGGTCCGGCCATAACACCAGCGCGTCGCAATCTAAAGGTATTCTTTGTCAATTTCAGGCTTCGTTCGCAAGAGTGAATGTCACAGGTGCGAGGATCGTTGCGCATTAACACAAACCAAGCCCTTCAATTTCGCAGTGCAGTTAGCACGCGCTCGTGCAACGTTGGAACATACGCCAGGTGCTCTGGTTTCATCAAGACGCTGCGAAAGATGGTGAGTGTTTCCGTATCCCAAATCAAATCGTCGTGCGCCGCGAGCAACTGCGGTTTCAGATTGAGCTTAGCCAGATAGATTGGATGGGCCCGATCGTTCATCAAAACTTCAAAGACACGCTGCGTAAGCGCGTTGATCTCCGTGACGCGCACGCCTTGCGTCACGGCATAAAAGTTGAGGATGTCGAGCGAGGGTTCGAGCAACAGCCGTAACTCCTCAGACACCTGGATCAATTCCGCCCAACGCAGCGCCGCCCGCCGCCCTTTCAGCAGGACTGCGCCCAGCCCACTTTCCGCCGCCAGCGGAAAACACTTCAACGTTGTCCACAGCGCCGCCGCCGCGGCGCCCGCGCGCGAGCATTCCAGGCTGATCTCGCCGAGGTGCAGTTCCCCAGACGTGAAGTAGGTGTAAGGCGAATCGTGTTTGTAAAACCGGCCCACCGCCGGATCGCGAAAGATGATCGAGCCGCAGCCGTAAGGCTGCAGGCCGTGCTTGTGCGGATCAACCACGACGCTGTCGCAGTGCGCGATGGCGCGAAAGGCAGCGGCATCTTCCGTCTGTAACGCGCCCGGCACGTCGGATAGCAATTTGAAAAATCCGCCGTACGCGCCGTCCACGTGAATGCGGAATTCGTAGGCGCGTTGCAAGGCCACGAGTTCGTGGATCGGATCGACCGCGCCCAGTGCCGTCGTGCCGGAGGTCGCGACCACCGTGCCGATGCGATCCGTTTTCAAATGAGCCTGTAGGTCGTCCAAATCCAGCCGTCCGCACGCGTCGGCGTGCAGCTTAACGCTTTTCGCGCCGAGCACCTCGCACATGCGTCCGTGGGTGTAATGGGCCTGTTCGGAAAAGGCGATCGCCTTCTCCGGATGCAACGAACGGGCCACCCACAACGCTTCCAGATTGGCCATTGTGCCGCTCGAAGTAAGATGGCCGAGGGGTTGCGCGTAGCCAAAGAGACGCGCCAAGCCGGCCACCACTTCCATCTCCATCTTCGCCGTGGCCGGGCCACCGTCGAGCGCGTGGTTGTTTGGATTGATCTGCATCGCCAGGAAATAGGCGATCGCGGCGAGCGCGTGCGGCGGTTTCAACATCTGCCCGGCATACGACGGGTGAAAAAACGGATAGTTGTCATCGAGCCGCTCGAGCAATTCGCGCAACACGGCGCGCGCCTGTTCCGGGGGCACGCGCAGCGTTTCGTCAAGCTGGTAGCCGGACCAGCGGCTGGCTTGCCACGCGGCGAATTGTTGCAGGCTTTCGGGCAGCAATTGCAGCAGGTCGGAAAAGCCTTGCGCTTGGTGAAGACGACTTTCGCTCATCGCTTGTGATGTGTCCGTTGGGCGTTCCGAGAGCTTGACCAGCACGGGCGGAGAGGTCAACTCCGTGCAATCGCGCAGTGACGACGTCTCCGGTTGGCGGACGCGGTTTTGCTCGCGCTGCCCAGAGCAGAAGCTTCCCGACTCCCGGCTACAAGATCTGGGCAATCGGCGCGATCTGTGGATACTCTGCGCCATCCACGATGAATTATTCGACGCGACATTTGCGTTTCGGCTGGTGGGCGCTCGCGGTTTACGTCTGCCTCGGGATCGTGCTCGAAACCATGCACGGCTTTAAAATCGGTTGGTATCTCGATGTCGGGAACGAAACGCGCCGACTCATGTTCACCCTTGGACACTTTCACGGCACGATGCTGGCCCTGGTCAACATCGCCGCCGGCCTGACAATTCGGAGTGTGGATGGTTTCAGGCTGCGACCGTCGGTTTCCTTTTCTCTCATCTGGGCGGCCATTCTGCTCCCGGGCGGATTTCTGCTCGGCGGTTTCTTCACTTACGACGGCGACCCGGGAACGGGCATCTGGTTGGTACCGATCGGCGCCCTTCTCATGCTCTACGGCGTCGGCCGCGCCGCGATGGATATTTCGAAGGCCGCGCAGGAAACGCCGTCGCGCCGCCACGAGTAGCTGGCAGGGACGGCCCGGTGAAACAGCCGCCAAACGCACCTGCTCGTCGGGCGTTTCAAGAACTGGTGAGAGTCGGGTCCCCGGCGCGAAAAGATTCGTGAAAATAAGATTGACATTTGAGCCGCGAAGTCTCAAACAATCCACCCCAAATGCGGGTTCGGAGCGCTAGAAGTAATCATACATCGTCAGCTTCGCCTTCTTGCCGATGAAAAGGTTTTTCCCCTTCATCGCGAGCCCCGGGCTCCCGTCGAGTTCCGCTTTCGCTGGCACCAGCGTATTTGACGGACACATTGCCGCGAGTTTGACCGGCGACCGATCTATTTTTAACAAGCTGGAAAATCCAGCTGCTGTAACGACCCCGCCCCTTGGGCAACATCAACTTCGGCCTGTTCGATCCGTCGGCTGGCCGGACCTTCGTCCCGACCGGCGACAAGGCGGACACGTGCAAGGACGGGACGAGTAACGCCGCCGGCGCGTTCTCGAATTACCGGACCTGCCTCATAGGTTCACCATCGGGTTCCTATTCAAGCTTTAACCCACGCTTAACGCCAATCAGGCGAACCCTTGTAATCAAAATGGCAAACCGAAACCCGTTCGAAAGTGATCGTTGTGCGACTGAGTCTGTCCGCACAGAGCTGGCACCCCAGTCCGAGTCGAGACGGACGGAAAAACGCTTGCAAAAACCTCGACACCTCGACCACCAACCTGCCGCAATCGCTGGAGAAGATCCTCGACCGCAGATTCGTAGCCGGCTCGAGCGTCAGGCTGCGCTGGTGGGAGCTGCCATCCGGCTTTGGGAGTTACAACGAAATATCCTCGATTAACGGCGCAGCCACCGGATTTCCCGCGCGCACCGGCCGGCTAGGTGCGATCGCTCCCAAACTGCTCGACTGCTTCGAGTTCAAAATCGCCGCAGCGGATTATTTTCGTCCGGCACGCGCATCGAAAAAATATGCTTTACAACTGCTCAAGACCCACTCACGATCGGTAGATGAAACGACTGCCCTCTTTTGTTGCCGGTTTTCTAACCCTCCTTGTCGCCGTTTTGGTCGCACGTCCAGCCGCCGCGGATTTGAGCGGCCTTGATCTCGGGCCGGCGGCGAATTATGCCCTTGTCGATCTCGGCAATACCACTCTGGGATGGAACAGCGGGCCGATCGCCGGCAGTGTGCTCTTGGGCTTGGGATTGACGGCCAACTTGTCCGGCGGAAACAACGGGGGACTCACGAACGGCGGCATTCTGTATTACGACAACACCACCACTATTAACGGATCACTCCAAAATCCTCCTCCAGAGGTGCTCGTCCCGACGACCACGACTAACGCTGTGCTAACCGCCGCCCAAAATGTTTCCAACTACGCCACGTCGCTCGCCGCCACCCAAACGTTCGGCAACATCACCACCACCACGACCATCACGGGTAATGGCGGTCTCAACGTCATCGACGTGACCAATATCCAAAATGCCAAGCTCACACTCAGTGGCAACGCCAACGATTACTTCGTCTTTAATCTTACGAATCAGATCATGGAAAACCAGCCGATGACCCTCTCGGGCGGTGTGCTGGCCTCCCATATTCTCTTCAACCTCACCGGGACCGGGATGGTGGCCGTGTTTCAGACCTCCGGGGGTGACGTATCCTACGGGACGTATTTGGCCACCCATGGCGGCACCTTCCAGTTCTCCAACCTCCAGCTGACCGGCGCGCTCATCAACACTGCCGGAAATGTCCAATTTGTTTCGGGATCGCAAATCCCCACCTTCGTACCTTTCCAAATCCCGGAGCCTGCCACCCTTAGTCTGGTTGGGATCGGATTGGTCGCTCTTGGCATCTTTGGCAAGCGCGGCCTTAAGGCGGTCTAGGAACCCGTCGTCAGGGAACAAGCCGGGC
This sequence comes from Chthoniobacterales bacterium, assembly GCA_050736975.1. Taxonomy (GTDB): domain Bacteria; phylum Verrucomicrobiota; class Verrucomicrobiia; order Chthoniobacterales; family UBA10450; genus Palsa-1392. The sequence goes on from JBOHXL010000051.1 coordinate 15,594, forward strand.
TGACCTTCGTCTCGAGCTTTCTTCGGGGAACAGCCCCGTTGTTTTTATTGGCCCCGTTCGCGATAAAGCGACGGATCGACTGCCGCCACCATCGCGGCGGTATTCAAGCCGCCGCCGAGGAACTGGTTGATTTGTTCCGCGATTGGCGCCGGGTCAGTGAGAAGGGCGCGATGCTCCACCTGCAAAACGCGGAAGGCAGGCGAGCTTGCCATTTGCTGCTCGGCCTTCTCCATTTGGCCGAGAAAAATTCGCCCGAGTTGCTCGTCTGAAACGGCCCCGGGCGGCTTGCCGTCGCGCGCCAGCATCCGGCGCTGGCTGGCGAGCACCTCCGCGATCGCGCGCCGCATCAGAATGACGCGAAAGGTCAGCGTGCCGTCGGCCGGCAGCTCGCTCAGAAGCAGATGGATGATCTTGACGGATTTGCCGCGCGCATTGGCCAGCCAACTGCGATCGCGGCGCAACTGCTTGACTGCTTCGAACTCAAAATAGCCGCGCGGATTATTCGCGTCCGGCGCGCGAAGTTGATCCGTCAACGGAGGCACGCCACCCGCGTTCAACAGTTGCATCATGAGCGAAGTGCCGGAGCGCGGCAGGCCGCTCACAATCGTGACGAAATCGCGCGTTTCCGGCATTTGGAAAAAACTCCGGCGGAGGAATGCCTAACGAGGAGGATCGCCCGGGGCCGGGACGGCGGCCGCGGCCTCGCGCGCTTTTTTCCGGCGCCGGGCCAGCTCGACAAACTTCCCGCGATGCTCGCGCGCCTTTTCCATGTCCTTCTTGACCCGGCGATAAATCATCGCGAGCCAGCGGTGCGGGAGCGGTTCGTTAGGCGCCATTTCCGCCGCGAGCGAGAAAGCGCAGATCGCCCAATCGAACTGCCGGCTGTTGGCGAGCGCGATCCCGAGATTCATGTGGGTTTGCGGCCGGAGATGTTGCAGCGCGGCCGCGCGCATGTGCTCGTAGATCGCATCCTCGTAGCGACCCTGGCGACGCAGCGCGATCCCCAGCCCATCGTGCGCTTCCACGCTGTCATCATCCACCGCGATCGCGCCGCGAAAGGCGGCTTCCGCTTCATCGAGCAATCCACGCCGCAGATAGACCTGGCCGAGCGCGGCCTGGAAAACCGGCACGTCGCTTTGATCATTCTGCAACGGCTCGAGGACGGCGAACGCTTCATCGAGCCGGTTCAGCGCCATCAAAATCCGCCCCAGAATCAGGCGCGCGGCGTGCAACTTCGGATTTTCCTCCATCGCTTTCCTGACCATCGGTTCCGCCTCCGGCGCGCGGCCGAGCGAGAGCAGGCAAAGACCAACCCGGATTCGGAGACCGGGCAGATCTTTTTGCGCCAGCATTTTGTTGAGAATCTCGAGTGCTTCCTCGGTTTTGTTGGCCGCGAAATAAACCTGCGCCAGATTCCCGTCGCGTTCCCACAGCGCGTACTCCGCCACCTTTTTCGGGTCGTCCGCGTCGGGCAGCTCGATGTAGCCGAGAGCGGCAAGTTGCTCGAGCGCTTCGCGCGCGGCGTAGGGATCGCTCTCCTCGGTCGCCACACCCCGATGCATTCCGTCCTTGGGATGCGGCGCTTCGTACGAATCGATCCGCTCGATCTCGATCGGTTCCTTGAAAATCCTCGTCAAGACCCGCCCATCCATGTCGTCCGGGATCGGCAACCCGAGGAGCGCGAGGATGGTCGGCGCGATATCGAGCAGGCTCGTCCCATGCACCAGCTCGTCGCGCTTCAATGACTGACCGGCGGCCACGAAGATGCCCTGACGGCGATGCCACGAAATGGGGTTCATGACCGCGCCGAATTTATCGACGGGGTTCGTCGAATGCTTCGCCACCGGCGGGCGCAGGTGGTCATTGTAAAAGCCGTGATCGGAAAGCAGAATCACGGTTGACTCCGGCCCGGCCAGGTCGAGCAAGCGCCCCAGCATCAGATCATGAAATTGGTAGAACCCCCGCACCACCTGGCCAAAGCATTCCGCGTCCTCCGCGCTCACGTGCGCCATGGCCGGCGGGTGATACTCCATGAAGTTATGGCAGGCGTGATCGATCGCCTCGTAATAAACCGCGAGAAAATCCCAATCGTCGCGCGCCGCGAGATAGGTCGCGGCATTGTGCGTCGTCACGCACTCCGACAGGATCTTGGCGGCGATGCTCAACCTGAGATCGGTCTCCGTAACCACCGGAATTTTATTGGGGAAAAACGGCAGGAGCTGCGCGGGAGTGAGCGTCGCGGGATGCACTTGCAGATTCTCCGCCAACTGGAGCAACTCCGGCGGATGCACCGTGCGCGGATCAATCGGGATCCGCTCCGTCTTCGGGCCGAGCATGTGGGGAAACATATTGGTGAAGATCGTGCCCTGGATCGGCTCTGCCGGATGCGAAGCATACCAGTTCACCACGCTGCTGCGCATGCCGGATTGGCCGATAATGTTCCAGACCGCCTTCGCCTTGCGCGACGTGCTTCGGACGGTGCGGACCCCCTTGCCATCCGGCGAGGGCTCGATGAAACCGAGGATGCCATGCTTGTAGCCGCGCTTGCCGGTCGCGATCGAGTTCCAGAGAATCGGCGAGATGACCGGCGATAGGGTCGCCACATTCCCGCTCACGCCCACCTCGATCAGGCCCTTCAGGATGGGCATCTTTCCCTCCTCCATCAGTGGGCGAATAATATTCCAATCGGCGGCGTCCCAGCCGATCAGGAGGACACGTTTGGTCAGGCGTTTCATCTGGCGCAGCTAAAGCGAATTAATCCAGAAAAGCAAAATCCCGGCCTCCGAGAGAGAAGGCCGGGATTTGCCGAGAGATCACTAAACCTAGGATTTGCGGCGGCGACGAAGCGCGCCACCAGCAACAACTACCGCACCGAAAGCGAGAGCCGCCATTGTGCCGGGTTCCGGAACCGCCTGAACGTGGATCGGCGTATTCGGATCGGTCTCGTAGAACGCGTCGAGGAAGAACTGGCCGCCCGCGTTGGTCGCGTTCACGAAGCGCGAGGTCTTGATTTCGATGTAGCCGTAATGGAGAAAGCCATCGGCCGCGGTAAATTCGAAACCGAGAAAGCCTTGCGTGATCGTCTTCCACTGCCCATACAACTTCGTGCCATAGCGCGAGGCGATGACGTTGAAGTAGCCGCCGGTCGAGGTCTGCACCTGGTTGAAGACGCTCGATGGTCCAACATTGCTACTGGCAAGGAGTCGATTGCAGTAGGAAAGACTGGCCGGCCCGATGTAGGCAACCGGCGCAGCGATCCCCACGCCTCCGTAGCCGTAAATGCCCGAGAGCCAGTTCAAGCCGCTGTTGCCCGCTTTCTGGTAAAAGACAAATTGGAAGTCCGGGAGGCCATCCCCGTCAACATCCCAACCTTGGATGTTGTCCGAGGTGTTGCTGGTGGGAGTAAAGTTAATTGGTAACGTCGCAGCAGGCACGACTGCGCCGTACGCCTCGCTGCCAGCAGCCAATGCGGCGGCGCCGGCCAGGCCCGTTGTGATCGCTTTTAGAGCGGGAGTCTTGCTGGTCATAGGGGGGAGGTGTATCAGGTCGATTTTTTTTGGCAAGCAAAAAGTAATGATTTTCTCACTTTTTTCGGGCCCAACAACCGGCCTTTTTTCGCCGGCCCCAAATCGGCCCCAAACTGGCCCCGGCGTGTCCCCGAATTCGTTGGGGAAAATCTCTTCAGGCGTTAGGCGCGCGCCCCGGCAGAGGGGCGGCATCCCCCATGACCGAAAGCTTCATCCCGATAGCGGTATTGCACGTCAAACGTCCAGACCTCCGCGACCCCGGCTCGGGCATCGGTTCCTCGACCGTTGAACGAATTACTCACAAGAATTTGCTGGCGCCGCCGGGATCGGCGCGGCGGCCTTCTCGTGATCGGAGATGAGCTTCAGCATGTGGGGGTTGTCCTTGAAAAATGGCCCCATCCACGGCTGGGTGCGGCAATCGAAACGGCGGCACGCTTCCGGCCGCTCATGATAAATGGTGCAGCGCCAGGTCTGCCGGTCGAGGAAACGACAGCAACCATCCGTCTCGTCAAAGTAGAAGACGATCTGCTCGGGGTGTTCCCAGCTGGGGACGGCGATGCTCTTAAATGGCTCGCGCTCCTGCTCCGCCTTGGTCAGGGGCACGGCTTTCCACGAGGCTTCCGCTCGACAGCAAAGGCCGGTGCATTGCTCGCACGGCGGGAATTCCCTCATCTGGGCCGCGCCGGCCTTACGGCGTCTGCGTGTCGGGGATCGCTACCTTCGCGAGGATCGGCTCGACCGACGGATCGGCCTTGATCATGGCGGCCCGAATCGCGGCGCGAAATTCCTGGATCGCTTCATTGCGCTTCTTCAACGCCGCCAGCACGACCGGATCTTCAGCCGCTTTTTTTTGCGCCGCGCGTAGCTGGAGCTGTTCGTCGAGCGACAAGGCGTTGATCCGCGCTTCCCGACCGTTGACCTCCTTGCGCAGGTCGCTGCCATCGAGCTCCTGGGCCCGCAGAACACTCGACGCCGGAAGGATCGCGACGACGAGAACACAAATAAGAAGGGAGATTTTCATTTGCCCATAGAATACCACAACCGCAAGGCGCGCAACGATCCAACCCCGCAGGCCGGGACGATCCGGCTCTCGAAATCCCCGAACGCGCACCGCTGGAACAAATGACATTCCGCAGAACGGATGATTACGAATCGCGCCCCAACAATTATTGGGTTGACCCTCGCGTCATCCAACCGGTAAACACACCGCCGTTCTTGTTCTGTGTTCCAAATAGAAGAACGCCGGGCGCTCCCGCCTACTTGGGGGCGCCTGGTTTTCGTTTCTCGCTCGGAGCATTGGGCCGTTTCCCGAGACGAGCGCGGACCGCTCCCCGAACCGACTGCATTCTCGCTCCTGACAATCGGTACTCCCGGCGTTTTGATCCTCAGGAGGAAACGCTGATCGCCTCCGAAGGGATTCGCCGCGGCGAGTCCGCGCTCTCGCTGCTCTTAGAAGTGATCGTAAGGCGAGAAGAACGCCGTACCCGCGACATCCGAGAGCGTGAGCCAGGACGAAGCCGGGACTTTCGGCAAACTATCGACGGTCTGTCCGCCGTAGGCGTCGCCGAAGAGGTCGGCGCCGGTATTGTAAAGGCTGGAGCCGCTCTTCATGTAGGCGGTCCAGTCGGCCGTGCCAACGACCGCGCCGCTGATCTTATTGTTTTCGATCGCGTATTGGTCGACCGCAGAGTCGATCAGGCGCAGATCGTTGATAACACGACTTGCCTGGGAGCGCTTCCGGGCCCGGAGGAATCCGGGGACCGCAATGGCTGCGAGCAAGGCGATGATCGCCACGACGATCATGATTTCCACGAGGGTGAAGCCCCCGCGGTTTTTGCCGAGTTTGTTAAGCATAACTATCTTACTTTCTCTTGCGTTTGTTTGTTTTGATTGCGTCCGCCGTTCCATCGCTGGCTAACCTTCCCTCTATTTGCAGCATCGTTGGTGCCACTGCGCCCGGCGACTGCGAATCAGCAGGCAGACCAAATAGAAAATGACAGAATGCATACCGAGAGATTACGAAATGGCTTGGGGCCATTCCGGGCGTTGACCTTTTCCTAACCTCTCACCTAGATTCGCAATTGTTCTGGGGGGAACAAACCGGGTGCTCCGACATCGTTGGGGTGCCCGGTTTCATTTTTCCGCCTGATAGCTTCAGGAATCTTCCTTCAAGCCGGCCATCGACCGCCATTAATTTGGAGGTTACGTCGTTTTTGCCTTTACAGCCTCTCACCCTGTCCTGTAGTCCACCGTGGTCCACGCAGGAGTCTTCTTATGGTGATTCGTTTTGGAATGTCACAGTCAGCCTTGTTCGCCTCTCTCGTCTTGTTATTCTGCCTGGCCGGCGCTTCGGGCCAGACCGGAGAGCTCAGGCCGCTCCCGAGCGAACCACTTGAAAAATACGACAACCCGCCGGCGCTTCTCTGGCGAACCGGCATTTCGCCGCGCATGATTTCACAGCACGATTCCTTTACCAGCATCCAGGTGAATGTTGACGCCAATGGCAACAACATTACCGGGGACGCCGCGAATGAACCTTCCATCTGCGTCAACTCGACCAACGGCAACAAAATGACGATCGGCTGGCGACAATTCAACAGCGTCACTTCCAACTTTCGTCAGGCAGGCTGGTCCTACACCACCAACGGCGGCGCATCCTGGACCTTCCCCGGTGTGCTCGAGAACAATGTCTTCCGGAGCGACCCGGTGCTCGATTCGGATTCGACCGGAAACTTTTTTTATCTCAGCCTGCTCGAGACCTTTTTCGATAACATGTGGCGCTCGCTCGATGGCGGCATGTCATGGACGAACATTGCGCCGGCCGACGGTGGCGACAAACAATGGTTCACGATCGATAACACCAATAGCACCGGCCACGGTTTCCAATACCAGTTCTGGAGCACGAGCGGCGATAACTACGGGACCCGGCAGTTTACCCGCTCGACTGACGGCGGGGTCACCTGGCTCAATCCGGTCAGCATTCCCAACACACCCATCTGGGGCACGCCCGATGTCGATAGCAACGGCCTCCTTTTCATTGGCGGCGTCAATCCCAACAACAACAAAATCTGGTGCGAGCGCTCGAGCAACGCCAAGGTCGGGACTGCCACACCCAGCTTTGATCAAAGCACAAATGTGAATCTCGGCGGTACCATCCAGATCAGCAACACGATTAACCCGGACGGCCTGGTCGGACAGATCTTCCTCGCGGTGGACCGTTCCGGGACGGCGACCAATAACAATGTCTATATGATGGCGAGCGTGCTGCCAACCGGCGCGAGCAATGGAAGTGACGTGATGTTTGTCCGGAGCAGCGATGCCGGTCATACCTTTAGCACACCGGTGCGGGTGAATGACGACCCGATTAACCATAATAAGTGGCATTGGTTCGGGACGCTCTCGGTCGCGCCCAATGGCCGGATCGACAGCGTCTGGCTCGACACGCGCAACGCCGCGAATAACACCGATTCACAGCTTTTTTACTCCTATAGCACCGATGGAGGTGTGACCTGGGCGCCTAACGTCGCGGTGAGCGATTCGTTCAACCCATTC
>JBOHXL010000052.1:0-16675 GCA_050736975.1 Chthoniobacterales bacterium
CCTTTTGGGGCATAAGTAAATCTACGCTGACCGACGATGAAAGTCTGGAAGAAGCTGCCTCGTGGTTCGCTCAATTCGGGCCGACCGATACGAACTATCTCCGTTCGCACTTCGCTCGCTATCACCTCACCCGCGATTTCGCGCTCTCTGCGGCGCCTCAGGACACTCCGCTCCCAAATTCCCGATATTTGGGCTCACTGGCTTCACAACGCGTTCTTTTACGCCAATCGCGGCCATCATCTCACTGTCACGGACGCTGCCGATACATTGGAAAGGCTGCCGGCGCAAGAGGCGGCCAGGGCGATGGGAGCAGAGATCCGTTTCACTAAACGCTTGCAAAAGGCTGACGGCCTTGTCGATTTGCCGGAGAACAGTATCGATGTCGTCCTCCTCTGCGAGGTCATCGAACACCTGGCATTTAATCCCATCTTTTTCTGGACACAAGTCTATCGAGTGCTTAGGACCCTGGGGGCACATTATTGTTGCGACCCCCAACGCATTTTATCACCGATCGCTGTCCCAGCGCATGAAGCGGATGACGAACGGCGAGTGCATCGGACTATCCGTGCCAGAGATCCTATCACTCGGCACCTACGGACGCCCTTGGAAGGAGTTTACTCTTAACGAACTGCGTGCCTACTTCGCCTTTCTCTCGCCCGACTTCGAAGCTTCCCGCTCCAAAATGATCTACAGCCAGGCGAGGAGGACATGTCGATCGTCGGCGAATTTGAAGAACTGATCAGTCAAAAGGCCAATATTCGCGCTCACAGTATTTTTCTAGACGTGCAATTGACAGTGAAAGCCAGTGGCATTGAAGTAATGCATCCTTGGGAACCATCGTAAGCTCTGTCTTCGGCCGGCGGCGCCATGATCGTCCGTGAAGAAATGATCTGACTCCATCTTGCGCACTATTCTCAGCACCCACTGCCAGCATTCTGGAATGATAACTTCCCGCCAGCGCTATTCTCGTGGAGGAGACTTTGCGCTTTCCTGATGCAGATTTCCAAAGTTTCGGCTTTATTTCGGGCATGCGTTGGCAATCATCTTGTCGTGTAATAGACGGACGTTTCGAGCTACTTTGCCACCAATCCCCGAGAAGACTGGCTCTTCAAAAACAATGTCCCGTAGAGTTTCGACACATTTAAGAAAGCCGCTGAGCACCAAAAAGGCGCCTCGAAATTCAAACTCACAACCTGTTTTCATCGTCGGCTCTCCGCGTTCTGGGACCAGTATTCTGACCTGGTGCCTGGGGCAGCACCCTAACCTCCTTGGGCTCGAAGAATCGAACTGGATGGCCCCCTTCGCAGTCGATCTCGCCGCCGCTTATCGCCGCGGGTCAGCCTGGGGCGAACGATCGCAGTTTTCCTCCATGGGAATCCGATGCGATCAATTCATGCAGGAGATCGGCGATTGCATTATTGCGTTCATCGCCGGTGCTCGGCAGACGTTTGAAGATCGGCGCGATCAGCTCGCCAGGCCGGGTCGGCCAACGAATCACCCCGCCTTCAGAATATCGCGCAACCGATCCGATCCAAAATTGCGCTGGGTCGACGGAACGCCAGAGTATTCCCTGGGAATTTGCGGTCTGCGCAAACTTTTCCCGACCGCGAAGTTCATCCACATAGCAAGGGATTGCGACCGGGTAGTCCACTCGATGCTGAATTTCGATCGAGTATCAGGGGCGAAGTTCGTTGAAACTGAGTCTGAAGGTTATCAGAGATGGATGGCGTACGTGCAAGCGTGTCTGGCGGCAGAGAAGGCCTATGGACCGGCTGTAGTTTGCCGGCTGCTCCATCAAGACCTGGTTGAGGACCCCGACAAAGCCATGCACCGGGTGCTGGAATTTATCGGAGAACCTTTCGCCTGCGAATGTCTGGAGCCATTGGTGATACGCATCAACAGTTCGAGCCGCAGAAGTGACGCGAGTGAAGACCAGCCGTGGGCCGAGTCGCCGGAATCTCTTCAAGCGCGTGAACTATGGGCAACTCTTAGGGAGACTCCTCCTCCTAGCTCGGCCTCGTCCGAGATAGCCGCGTTGCTAGAAGAGAAATTTCAGAACCAAGTCTCGTTTTCCGAGAAGCTCGAGGCCGAGCATCTCCGCGCTCAGACAGCGCATGACTCGCTCCATAAAGAATTTGAAAGCCGGACACAATGGGCGCTCCAACTTAGCAAGGAGATCGCCGAGAAGAACCAGCAAATCCTTCGTTTGCAGGCGGATCATGACGAGCGCACGCAGTGGGCGCTGCATCTGAACGAGGAGGTGGCCGAGAAAGGGCAACAAATTCTTCGTTTGCAGGCGGATTATGATGAACGCACTCAGTGGGCACTGCAACTGAACGAGGAGGTGGCCGAGAAAGGGCAACAAATTCTTCGTTTGCAGGCGGATTATGACGAACGCACGCAGTGGGCACTGCAACTGGACGAGGAGGTGGCCGAGAAAAGCAAACAGATTCTTCACTTGCAGACGGAACTAGCCGAACGCGCGCAGTGGGCGTCTGACTTGAAAGACGAACTGGAACGGAAAAGTGAAATGCTCCTGCGGCTGGACGGCGATTCCCAGCGGAAGGATGATCTCATCCGTCGTCTGCGAGCACAGTTGAAAAACGACCAGCCGCGCGGATCGGACGACTGAGAGATTCAAGCTTGCAGTCGCCCGGGACATCAATCACCACATCTGGACATCGGGGAGATCTCGATTCCCAGTCAATCCGAGTCGTATGATTTCTTGATTTCGTCGAAACGTTCGCACACGTCACGCTGGTCTGCTCCCGAAGTTTGATCCACTCGTTATGAGAGATTTGGTTTAATTTTCGGTTTGGTGTTGACGTGGTGGTTGGGCTCCACTGCTTGTCGTTTGCGTTCCGGGCCTGCCATGTTCCCTGGGCCAGTTCCTTCAAAAGCGAGATGTCCAGGGTTTGGTCGGCTACCAGCTTCTTGAGCTGCACGTTCTCCTTTTCCAAGTGCTTGAGATGCTTCACCGTCTCCTCTTTCGAACCGCCGTATTGTTCCTTCCAGCGATGATATGTCGGCGGGCTCACCTCCACTCCTTGCAGACTTCTTCCGCAATCTGGCCTCCGGCCAGGAGCGTCGCTGCTTCTCACAGCAGATGGATCAGTTTTCGGAGAGCATTCCAACGCCACCGATCATCAATTCGGCGGACTCTCGAATGGACAGTTGGGTCTCGTTTCGTATATTCTCGCGATCCTTGCTAGCATCATGACTACAGATCCGACCTACGAGGCGAGACTCTCAACGGAGTTGTCGAATTTCCAGCAAATAACAAACGTTCATGATCTGCCAGGCATCTGCCATTACTGGTCGAACAAATATCTGTTGCCAAAGATCATAAGTCTCGGCTTCAATTCCTTGGAACACTTTTTCCTGCATTATATCCGCAAGAGTGCCGAAAGAGAGCCCAGTCGTTGCATAAGCATCGTCAGCCTTGGCTCTGGCAACTGCGACTTCGAGGTAGATCTGGCGACAAAGCTAATCGCTTCGGGGGTTCCGAATTTTCGTTTCACATGTCTGGAAGTGAACAAAGCCATGCTTGATCGCGGGCGTGAACTGGCCGAAAAGCGGGCGTGCGCCTCCGTCTTCGCTTTCGAAGTTTCCGACTTGAACACGTGGACTGCGGGCGAAAAGATCGATATCGCTCTCGCTATCCATTCACTTCACCATGTGGTCGAGCTTGAGCGCTTATTTGACCAGATTGCAAACTCGCTCAGCTCGGAAGGAAGTTTTTTGGTTCACGATATGATTGGCCGTAATGGCCACCAGCGGTGGAGCGAGGCCGAGGAGGTAGTGAGACGATTCTGGGCGGATCTGCCGCGACGTTGCAAGTTTAATCATCAACATCAGCGCTTCTATGACGAGTTTGTGAATTGGGATTGTTCGACCGAGGGCTTCGAGGGCATTCGGGCGCAGGACATTCTTCCAGAACTCATCAAGAGATTCAGGTTCGAGGTATTTCTCGGTTTCAGCAACGTTATTGATGTTTTTATTGACCGGGGGTTTGGTCATAACTTCAATCCAGAATCCCCGGCCGACTGCGAGTTCATCGATCGAGTCGCAAACGAAGATGAGCGACTAATTGACACGGGCGTTCTGAAGCCGACTCATATCCTCGCTGCGTTAAGACATCAGGTGACTGGGTCACGGTTTTACAAGGACCTTGCACCAGAGGCTTGCGTAAGGTGGCCACGTGATTGATTGGAAGGTACCGCTGAGTGCGTGGCGATTTTTCGCACGCTTGGCGTCTCTCGACCGGCTCGCTTCTCCGCAGCGTGCCTTATAGTATTTGCAAATGACCCCAGCGCCGGGCACTCTTGCTTTTCAGTGTAACGTTTGCGGCGGAGCTTGCCAGTGGAAACTCGACGAGCTCCAGCGCGAAACGCCCTCCTGTCCCGTCTGCCAGTCTTCCCCGCGCGTGCGCGCGATCGTTGACATCCTGGCCCAAAATTTCCATCGGCGAGAGTATTCCTCTCCCCGACTTTCCCGATCGCGGCACCATGCACGGTCTGGGGTTGACCGATTCCGAAAGCTACGCCACGCCTCTGGCGCAAAAATTTCATTATCAGAATACCTACTTCCATCAATCACCACGTCTGGACATCGGGGGAGATCTCGCTCCCAGTCAATTCGAGTCGTGTGATTTCCTGATTTCGTCGGAAATTTTCGAACACGTCACGCCGCCGGTCGCGCGCGCGTTTGCAAATGTCTTCCGGCTTCTTAAACCGGGCGGCTTGTTCGTTCTCACTGTGCCATACGGCAAACAGTCGGAGACAACCGAACATTTCCCTGACCTGAATGACTTCACTCTTGATGAGACAGAAGGCCACTACGTTATGACTAATCGGACGCGTGAGGGAGTGATCCAGAAATTTGATCAGCTGCATTTTCATGGCGGGCCGGGGACGACTTTGGAAATGCGGATATTCTCCGAGGGCGACCTGCTGCAGCACCTCAGGACCGCAGGTTTCTCCGAGATCAAGATCCATCTCGAGCCTGTCTTCCAATACGGTATCTGGTGGCCACAACCGTGGTCGCGTCCGATCTCCGCCCGAAAGCCAAAAAACCGTTCCTGATTAGCCGCAGCGGATCCTGGCCGGAGGCCTGCGCTTGACACCGTTAGGGCGGCCCCTACGGTTATTCGTCCGCGCTTCCTGCGGCACTTTCTTGTGACCAATATCGCCGCCTTCCACCGCTCATCCGTCGGACGAAAGATGATCGTGGCGATGACGGGAATCATTCTGATCCTCTTCGTCATCGGACATCTCCTCGGCAACCTCCAGATTTTCCTCGGACCGGGCTGGATCAATGGCTACTCGGAGCATTTGCACGCGCTGGGACCCTTGCTCTGGATCATTCGGGGCTTCTTGCTCGTCGTCGTCCTGCTCCATATCTATTACACGATTCAGCTCGTGCTTGAAAACCGCCGTGCCCGGCCCGAGCGCTACCAACGGAAAGACATCGTCAAAGCTACCCTCGCCTCACGCACGATGGCGGTGAGCGGTCTTATCGTCCTCGCCTTTATTGTCTTTCACCTCCTCCATTATTCCTTCCGGGTGACCGATCCGCGCTTCGCCACAATGCCGAAGGATCCGCTCGGCCATTACGACGTATATTCCATGATGGTCCTTGGCTTTTCTAGTCCGCTCATTTCGGGCTTTTACATTCTCTCGCTTTTCCTGCTCGCGCTGCACCTGAGCCACGGGGCATCGAGCTTTTTCCAGTCGCTCGGTCTGAATAATCACAAGCTCGCTCCGCGGCTCGCGTTCGGGGCGCGGATTTTCGCGTGGCTGCTTTTCCTGGGCTACAGCTCCATCCCGATCGCCGTCCTTCTTGGTCTGGTAAAATTGAATTCGTATCCATGATCGGGACGCTCGATTCGAAGGTGCCGCATGGCCCGCTGCCGGAGAAATGGCGCCGGCACCAGAACAACTCCCGGCTGGTCGCGCCTAACAATCGGCGCAAGTTTGAGATCATCGTTGTCGGGACTGGTCTGGCCGGCGGCTCGGCCGCGGCCACCCTGGCCGAGCAGGGCTACAACATCAAATCGTTCTGCTACCAGGACAGCCCGCGCCGCGCCCACAGCATTGCGGCCCAGGGCGGAATCAACGCCGCAAAAAATTATCCAAACGACGGCGACAGCGTCTTTCGGCTCTTCTACGACACGATCAAAGGCGGCGACTTCCGCTCGCGCGAAGCGAACGTTTATCGCCTCGCTGAGGTTTCCAATTCCATCATCGACCAGTGCGTCGAACAGGGCGTGCCCTTCGCACGCGAGTACGGCGGACTCCTCGCCAATCGCTCCTTCGGCGGCGCCCAGGTCTCGCGCACCTTTTACGCACGCGGGCAGACCGGGCAGCAGCTCTTGTTAGGCGCATACCAGGCCCTTTGTCGTCAAATCGCGGGAGGCATGGTCACGATGTTCCCGCAGACGGAAATGCTCGATCTCGTCCTGGTCGACGGCCACGCCAAGGGCATTATCACGCGCAACCTCATCACCGGCGAAATCGTTCGGCACGCCGGCGACGCGGTCGTCCTCGCGACCGGCGGTTACGGGAATGTCTTTTACCTCTCAACCAACGCCCGCGGCTGCAACGTCACCGCCACCTACCGCGCCTACAAGAAAGGCGCGCTCTTCGCCAATCCCTGCTACACCCAGATCCACCCCACCTGCATCCCGGTGAGCGGGGAGCATCAGTCGAAGCTCACCCTTATGTCGGAATCTCTGCGCAACGACGGCCGGGTCTGGGTCCCGAAGCGGGCGGAAGATTGCGCGAAACCGCCTAACGATATTCCCGAATCCGATCGCGATTATTATCTCGAACGCAAATATCCGAGCTTCGGCAATCTGGCGCCGCGCGACATTTCCTCTCGCAGCGCGAAGGAAGTTTGCGATGAAGGCCGTGGCGTCGGTCCCGGCGGGCGCGGCGTTTATCTCGATTTCAAGGACGCGATTGCGCGGCTCGGCGAACAAACCATCCGCGAGCGATACGGCAACCTTTTTGATATCTACGAAAAGATTACCGGCGACGATGCCTATCGCGCGCCGATGCGCATTTATCCCGCAGTCCATTACACCATGGGAGGGCTCTGGGTGGACTACAACCTGATGAGCAACGTCCCTGGCCTGCACGTCATTGGCGAAGCCAACTTCTCCGATCACGGCGCGAATCGCCTCGGCGCGAGCGCACTCATGCAAGGCCTGGCCGATGGTTATTTCGTCCTCCCCTACACCTTGCCTAACTACCTCGCCGGTCAGATTGGCAAACGGCCCTCGACCGATCATCCGGAATTTGAGAAGGCCGAAAGCGGCGTGCGCTCCCGCACCAAGCGGCTCCTCGACGTCGATGGCAAACGCTCGGTCGATTCCTTCCATCGCGAGCTCGGCCTCCTCCTCTGGGAAAAATGCGGCATGGCTCGCAACGCTGCCGGTTTGCAGGAGGCGATTGCGCGCATCCCGCAACTGCGTGAAGAATTCTGGAAGAACGTCACCGTCCCGGGATACGGCGAAACCTTCAATCAATCGCTCGAGCGCGCCGGCCGCGTCGCTGACTTCCTCGAGTTCGGTGAGCTGATGTGCCGCGACGCGCTCGCGCGCGATGAATCGTGCGGTGGACATTTCCGCGAGGAGCACCAGACAGCGGATGGCGAAGCGGTGCGTGACGACGAAAATTTCACCGACGCTTTTGCGTGGGAATACCAGGGCGATGGCGCCGAACCTAAGCTGCATCTTGAGCCCCTTGTTTTCGAGTCGGTTCACCTGGCAACGCGGAGCTATAAATGAAGTTGAGAGTTTTTAGTTGCCGTAACGCAGTCGACGTAGTCGGCGAGGCCGGGCTTTCAAAGTTGAGAGCCGCGTTTGGGGAATCGAAAAATGTTTAACTTATGTTTGGCAGAAGGCGATCGATTTTGCCCAATTCGTCGAAATTGCGACCGGCTCTGTTTTCGAAGTCGTTTCGCAGGCTTTCATTGGGCGTCGCCAGCGGTTTCTGGACGAGGCCGGCTTTCGAAAATTGTACCAAGCAGCCGAGGAACAGAGCAAGATGTTGAGCGGCCTGAGAAAATCGCTTCTTCCCAAATAGCGCCCGCGCCGTGATTCTCTCAACTCACAACTCTCTACTCTCAACTGACGTATGAACTTTTCCCTCCGCATCTGGCGGCAGGCTTCGGGCGAAACGGAAGGCCAGCTGGAGAAATACGAGATCAAGGAGGTCTCGCCGGCCACTTCCTTTCTCGAGATGCTTGATATACTCAACGAGCAGCTGACCAACCGCGGGGAAGAGCCCGTCGCCTTCGACTCCGACTGCCGCGAAGGCATCTGCGGCACGTGTTGCCTAACGATCAATGGCGAGGCGCACGGTCCGTCGCATCCGGCGGCCGCCTGTCAGCTTTACCTGCGCGAATTCAAGGATGGCGAGACGATCACGATCGAGCCGTTTCGCGCGCGGCCCTTTCCGATCGTCAAGGACCTTGTCATAAACCGCGTCGCGCTCGATCGCATTGTGCAGGCCGGCGGATTCGTCAGCGCCCGCACCGGTTCTGCGCCGGAGGCAAACTCGACCCCAATCTCGAAACACAACGCCGACCTCGCGATGGAAGCCGCCGCCTGTATTGGTTGCGGAGCGTGCGCCGCGGCTTGCCCGAACGCCTCTGCCATGCTCTTTACTTCGGCAAAAATTTCCCATCTCGCGCTCCTGCCCCAGGGCCAGCCGGAACGGCAGCGGCGCGTGCTTCGGATGGTCAGGCAGATGGACGCCGAAGGCTTCGGCAATTGCACCAACACCTACGAGTGCGAAGCAGTTTGCCCGGCGGAAATTCCGGCGAGTTTCATCGCGAAGATGAATCGCGAATACGCCATCGCAAGCCTGCGCGAGCGCGTCGGGGAGTAGTGCAGTCGATTTCGTTCCTCCCGCGGCATTCGCCTATTTGACCGCAGGCGCGAGGTCCTTGCCCTCGCCGCTGCGCCGAATCTTGTTGGCGCGAGAAGCAGCCCGAAGGAAAAAATTTTGGCGCACCGCATGTTGCTGGTTTAAATCCTCCGATGCTGCAAACCGCGAAACGCGCACGCGCCGCCGCCGCCGCCAGCGCCACCGAGGCGCCTCCGCACGGGCGTTATCTCGAGGCGTTTCGCTGGATGCTCCAGACGCGAATTCTGGAGGAAAAGCTGACCAGTCTTTATCGCGGTGGCATGATCACCGGTGGCGTTTACGTCGGCCGCGGACAGGAAGCGATGAGCGCGGCATGCGGGATGTTTTTGCAAAAGGGCGACGTCTTTGCGCCGCTCATCCGCGACCAGGCGGGACGCGCGGCCTTTGGCGAACCGCTTCTGAACGTGACGCGCACTTATCTCGGCTCGCGCCAGGGATCAATGCGCGGGCGCGACGGCAACATCCACCGTGGCTACCCCGAGGCTGGGCAGTTGGCCATGATCAGTCATCTTGGCGCGATGATCGCAGTCGTGGTCGGTAAGCTGCTCGCGAAGCGAATGAAGGGTGAGAGAGGCTTCATTGGCCTGACGACAATCGGCGAGGGCGGCATGCAAACCGGCGCCACGCATGAAGGCATGAACATCGCCAGTGTGGAAAAAGTTCCGTTCGTGCTCGTGGCCTCGAACAACCACTTCGCCTACTCGACGCCGAATGATCGTGAGTTTGCCTGCGCCAACCTGGTCGATCGCGCGCGCGGCTACGGCTACGAAGGCCGCACCGTGGACGGCACCGATTTGGCCGCATGCCTCGACGTGGTCGGCGGCGCAGTGGAACGCGCGCGCGCCGGCGGCCCGCCGCAATTGGTGGTCGCTTCGCTCCTGCGGCTCTCGGGTCATGGCGAGCACGACGACGCCAGCTACGTTCCGGCGAAAATGAAGAAGGAACGCTGGGCGCAGGATTGTGTCGTGCTGACCGAGCAGTTGATCCTTGCGAACAACTGGGCCGATGCCGAGACGCTCAAGCAGTGGCGCGCGGAAATTTCCGCCGAAGTGGAGAAGGCGGTCGAGACCGCCCAGCGCGAAGCGGCGCCGGTGGGAAGTGAGGAAGATTGGTGCGCGATGTCGGAGCGCGGGTTGATCGACGAACCGGGCGGATTGCCGTCATGAGCATCACTTACCTCGAGGCCATTCGCGAAGCGCAGGCGCATCTCCTGCGCGAGGACGAGCGCGTTTTCATTTACGGACAGGATGTGAGCGGAAAGTTCGGCGGCGCCTTCAAGGCCACCAAGGGTCTCGCGGCAGAATTTCCGGGCCGCGTCCTGAACACCCCGATCAGCGAAGATGCGATGGTCGGGACGGCGATCGGCGCAGCCATGGAAGGGATGCGGCCGATAGTCGAGATGCAGTTCGCCGATTTCTCCAGCATCGCGCTCAACCAGATTCTGAATAACGCCGGCACACAGTATTGGAGGACAAATATTCCGTGTCCGATCACGATCCGTCTGCCCTCCGGCGGAACGAAAGGCAGCGGGCCCTTCCACAGCCAAAGCATGGAGGCGATCTACTCGCACTACCCGGGCCTGGTGGTCGTCGCGCCGGCGACGGTGGAGGATGCCTACACCATGCTGATTGATGCGGTCGGGATCGATGACCCCGTCATCTACTGCGAGCACAAGTATCTCTATTACCATCTCAAGGCCGAAGCTCTGCCAAAAGACCGGCTGCCGATCGGCAAAGCACGAATCGTTAGGCCAGGACGCGATCTTAGCGTCGTGACCTACAGCGCAATGGTCCACGAAGCGCTTGCGGTGGCGAAGGAATTCAGCGCCAGCGGGGTCGAGATCGAAGTGGTCGATCTGCGGAGCGTGAAGCCGCTTGATACCGATACCGTCCTCGCCTCCGTCGCGCGGACCGGGCGATTGCTTTGCGTCGGTGAATCATTCCCCTGGGGCGGCGCGACGGCCGAGGTCATTGCGCGGGTCGCGACGGAAGGTTTCCACCTGCTGGATGCGGCGCCGGCCCGTATTAACGCCCGGGACACGCCGATTCCTTATCATCCGAATCTCTGGAGCGAGCATCGGCCGAACGCGAGGTCGATCGCGGCCAAAGCGCGCCAGGTTTTAGCCGAATGAAAACCGTCATCTTTCATCCTGGGCAAAGCGAAAAACCTCTCAAGCGGTTACGACTTGATTCCAGGTCCCTCGCATCCGCTCTGGATGACAGGCCTTTGCACGCCGCCTAACGATATGCCAAAAGTCCCAATCACCATGCCGCAACTCGGCGAATCGATGGCTGAAGCGACGATCGTCGCGATCAAGGTGAAGCCGGGCGAGAAAGTCGCGGCCGATCAGGAAATCATCGAGGTCGAAACCGACAAGGCCGTGATGGGCGTGACCACGCCGTGCCCCGGCGAAATCGCCAGGATCGAAGCGGAAGTGAAGGGAACTTACGCCGTGGGCACGGTGCTCGGATATGTTGAGGCGAGCGCGGCGGACGCGGCGCGTTTCGTCAAGAACCCGTCCGAGCCGCCAAAGGGCGACGTGGCGAAGGAAGTGCCGGGCCGGGCAGAAGAATCCAGGAAAAAACAAAACGGGAGCGGCTCGCATTTCCAGGTTGATGAAACCGGTCTTCCGCAGGTCGCGGCTGGTTCGCATTTCCAAGTCGATAAAGCCGGCGTGCTCCCCGTGCCCGCGGGCGCGAAAGGCGCGGGCTACCTTTCGCCGCGGGTGAAAGCGCGCATGGCCGAGTTGCAATTGACCCAGGCCGACCTCGCGGCCATCCAGGGAAGCGGAAACGCCGGGCGGGTCACGATCAAAGACCTCGAAGCGTTCCTCGGCGGCCTCGAGAAACAAAAGTCGGAAGAGGCCAGTGCGATCCGCACCGGAGTGGCCGATGCGATGCGGCGCAGCTGGACGCGGCCGCTCGCCACCGTTGGCGTTTCGGTTTGTTTGGACCCGGTGCTGGAAGACCGTAAAAAACGCGATCCGAAACCAGGGCCCGCTTTGTATGCCTTGCGCGCGCTGGCTTTGGCCTTGTCGGAAACGCCGGGCGCGGCGGCCCGACTGATTGGCGGTCGCGCCCTCCGCTCCGACTCGATCGATATCGGCGTCGCGGTAGAAGCGCAGGACGGAATCATGGTCCCGGTCATTCGCAACGCGGACAAAACCTCTCTCGCTGACCTGACCAGTCGTTACACCGAACTGGTCGACCTCGCTCGCCGCCGTCGCCTCACTTCCGAGATGACCGCCGGCGGGATCGCTTCCGTTTCCAATTTCGGTACCTTCGGTCTGGATTGGGGAACACCTATTCCCCTCCCCGATCAAACCCTTCTGCTCGGCCTCGGCGCCGGGAAAAAGGCGCCTGCGTGGAGCGAGGAGAAACAACAGTTCGTTCCCACGACGCAAGCCGAACTCACGCTTAGCTTCGATCACAGAAGTCTCGACGGCGGCGGGGCCGGCCGGCTCTTGCAGCGCGTAATCGAGCTGCTTGGCGCGCCGGAAAAGCTCTAGCGCGAAATCGACTTAAAGGGATCTTTGCTCCGCCTCAAGAAAAGGCTTGCGGCTTCGAGCGGTTCGGCGCACAACTTGCGGATTCACTCTTCCCGTGAAGAGGAATGGAGGCCCATCGAAGCGGCTCGCTTGTGAAAAATCATCGCTCCTTTCTTGTCGCTTACCTTCTATTTGTGACCTGTCACCTTGCCCTCGGAACGCAGGCCGATGACACGACCATTACAGTCACGGGACAAAACCCCGGTGCGACTCCTTTGATCAAGCAGTTGGTGCTGCTTGCGAGCGACACGAGCGTGATCAGGAGCATTGAATTCACGATTGCTCCCAAGCCCGGGTCAGTGACTCGCCCACTTTCCAGCACGTCTGCCGTCAGTTATCTTATCGACCGCGGATATCTAAATCCGGCGACCGGCGAAATCTTTCTTCCGGTGTGGGGCCTCTATGCCGGTTACGCCAACTCTGTTACCCTAACTTATCGCTTTCTCGATGGCTCGTCAAAACAGGACAGCATAACCATCACGACAGACCCCTTTGTCGAAGCCTGCGGCTACAATGCGCCGATCGTCCTGCAGGCCCGCACCGACACAACCGCTCTCAGCTACGACTATCTGATGGTCAAAGGATATTGTAGCTACTATTCACCCGGCATTATCGACACCGATGGAGAATTACGCTGGGTCGGAGCGGGAGGACTCTCAGGCTCGGCAGCCGCTTTTTTCGATAACGCAATGTATCTGGCCGTCAACACTATCCTCTACCGCATTGACCTCGACGGAACTGTCAGCCTATTGCATGATTACAGTGATATCGGAGTCGTCGATTTCCATCATAATGTCGATCGCGGCAAGTTCGGTCTTTTCCTCGAAGCAGACACGGCCGCTCAGGTGGAGTCGACGATCCTGGAAGTCGATGCGACCGGGACGCTGCTTAAGCGCTGGGACATGTCGGAGATCATCAGCCAGGCGATGCTCGCCGGTGGCGATGACCCAACCCAGTTCGTCTTCCCTTCGCCGGATGACTGGTTCCACAACAACGCCACGAGCTACAACGGCGCCGATGACACCATTATCATTTCGAGCCGCCAAAGTTTTGTCATCGCCATCGATTATCAAAGCGACGAGATCAAATGGATCCTCGGCGACCCGAGCAAGCAATGGTATGTGTTTCCTTCCCTGACTCAGTTTGCCTTCACGCTCACGCCGAATAGTTTGCCGCCCATTGGTCAGCACGCCGTTTCGGTCGCCTACGACGAGGACCTGCTGCTCTTCGATAACGGCTATAACAGCACCTTTTACGATATCCGGGGCGACCTGCGGACCTACTCCGCTCCGCGCCGCTACTGCCTCGATGAAGGAACCGTGGCCGCGACTGAGGTTTGGAATTACGAGATGGACCAAAGCGTAGATAGCCCGGTCTGCGGCTCGGTTTACGAGGATTCACCAAACAACTACCTCGTCGATTACGCTTTTGAGAATGGATTCGGCGCCGAGAGTAACTATGCGCGAGTCCTCGGATTGAGCGCGACCGGAGAAAAAGTCTTCGATTATCGCTACCCGACCGTTTCTTGCTCCGAGATCTTCAACGCTGTTCCGCTGCACCTCGAATCGACCAGTTTGCCGAGAGTCGGGCCCCAGGCGCTCAACCTTTCCACTCGCGCCTTGGTCGGGACGGGAGACCAGTCGCTCATCGCTGGCTTCATCGTAACCGGAGACACATCCAAGACGCTCGTCCTGCGTGCGCTCGGCCCTTCCCTCAGTAACTCGGGAGTTACCGGCGCCCTGCCTGATCCAACCCTCACCGTCTTTGACTCCTCCGGCGCGCTGATTGCTTCGAATGACAACTGGGAGACGGATCCGGCAGCGGCCGCAATCGCTGGCGAACAGCTTGCGCCGGACAATTCGCTCGAATCCGCGACTATGATCACCCTCGCACCCGGAACCTACACGGCCGTCGTCAGCGGCCAAAATGGCTCGACCGGGATCGGTCTGGTCGAGGCCTATGACTTGTCGCCAACGAGCGGTTCCATTCTCGCCAACCTGAGCGCGCGCGGCTTTGTCGGCACTGGAGATAATGTGCTCATTGGCGGATTCATCATCGGAGACGTGGCCAGCTCAACCGTTGTCGTGCGAGCGCTGGGCCCTTCTCTTCCAGCGCAGGAAGTCAGTCAACCCCTTGCAGATCCGATGCTGACCATCTACGACACCAACGGCTCCGAGATCGCGAGCAACGATAATTGGCAGGACGGGAAAGGTGCCGGAAACATCCAATTGAATGGCCTCGCTCCCCTCCACTCGTCGGAGTCGGCGCTACTCCTTAACCTGCCGGCCGGTCTCTATTCGGCCGTCGTCCGAGGAGCGAACGCAACGACTGGCGTGGCTTTGGTCGAAATCTACGACCTGCATTAACCCGCCTGCAGCGGGCTGCGGCTTGCGGTTCCGGCCCTCGCCAGTAGGTTGCAGGCGCCATATGAACGCGGCCGCCGAAATTACTCCCCAAACCACCATGCGCGATCTGCTCGAACAGTTTCCCGGCGCGCAACGGGCGCTTTTCCGCCGCTATCACATCGGGGGTTGCGCAAGCTGCGGATTCACCCCGGAGGAAACGCTCGCTGGCGTCTGCGCGCGGAATGAGAATCTCGACCTCGCGGAAGCAATCGACCATATCCTGGCGAGCGATGCAGCCGACCGCGCCATGCAGATCGAACCGCTGGAGCTCTCAGAACGCCTAACGAACGATGGTTCCGTGCACTTGCTCGACATCCGCACCCGCGAGGAATTTGAGGCGGTGAAGTTGCCCGGCGCGCAGTTGTTCACCCAGGAGTTCATGCAGGAAATCCTTGCCCGGTGGCCGCGCGCCGATCTGCTCGTGATCTACGATCACAAGGGTGTGCGCAGCCTGGACGCGGCGGCTTATTTCCAGGGTCACGGCTTTGAGAACGTTAAGAGCCTGCGCGGCGGGATTGATGCCTGGAGTGTCGAGGTGGATTCGAAGCTGCCCCGCTATCATCTGGAGTAGCCTAACGATGAGTGACGAACTGGAAAAACGGATCGAAGCCGCGGTCAGGAACCCGCAAAATCTCGGTGAGATGGAAAATGCCGATGCCATCGGCACGGTCGGAAGCGCCGACTGCGGCGATATGCTGCGGATGTGGGTGAAGTTCAAAGAACAGGATGGCCGCAAAGTGATCGATCGTGCGACCTTTCAAACCTTTGGCTGCCAGACTGCAATCGCCGTCGCGAGTGTCGCCACGGAAATGCTCGCTGGTAAGACGGTCGACGAAGCCATGTCCATGTCCGGCCAGGATTTGGCCGCGCCGCTCGGCCCTTTGCCACCGGTCAAAATCCACTGCGCGCAACTTGTGGAAGGCGCTTTGCGTTCCGCCCTCGGCGGCCAACCTGTCCCGGCGACTTCGTCCGCGACGAATTCGGCTCAGGCGCCGACTTTGAGGGAATCGTTCGGCCCGCCGGCAGAAGACATGGGCAAAATGAAAATCGTCCTCGATTCCTAACCTAACGAACTCCTACACCATGCACGAAAACACCGAATTCACCACCACACGCGACGTCGAAGCGATCCAGATCCCGAGCGGGGCAAAAACAACCCTCCCGGCCGGCACACCCGGCGTCGTCACTCAAACCCTCGGCGGTAGCTACACGATTGCGACTTACCAGGGACTCGCCCGGATTGCGGAGAAAGATCTCGATGCTATCGGGCTGCAAAAGCCCGGGAACTCGAACGGCGAAAAGCCCGCGGGAAGCGCCGGCGGCTCGGTTGACGAGCAAGCCGTTTGGGAACAATTGCGCCAATGCTACGACCCCGAGATTCCGGTCAACATCGTCGATCTCGGCTTGGTCTACGATTGCAAGCTTATCCAGAATCCAGGAGGCGGCTCCAGGGTCGAGGTTAAGATGACCCTCACCGCGCCAGGTTGCGGGATGGGGCCGGCCATCGCCCACGACGCGCAAAGCAAAATCCTCAGCCTCGATGGCGTGGACGAAGCGGACGTGCAGCTCGTCTGGGATCCGCCCTGGAACCAGAACATGATCAGCGAAGCCGGGCGAATGAAGCTTGGAATGCTCTAATCGCCACCGAACATTCGCGAGCAAAATTGCCTATGAAAAAACTTATTCTGCCCATCGTCGCCGCCGCTCTTACTTTTGTCTCCCAGGACGCGTTTTCGACTCAGGCCGACGACACGACGATCACCATCACCGGACAGACGGCGGGCTCG
>JBOHXL010000053.1:0-4237 GCA_050736975.1 Chthoniobacterales bacterium
TTCTTGAATTGTCTGGGTCAGGCCTGCAGCAAGACCGGCTGGGAGGTGCACGCCTGGTGCCTGCTGACGAACCATTTTCATCTGGTGTTGGAGACGCCGCAGGCCAATCTGGCGGTCGGAATGAAATGGTTACTGGGGACCTACACGCAACGCTTTAACCGTCGGCATAGGCTGAGCGGGCATCTCTTCCAATGACGCTATAAAGCGCAATTGATCGATGAACGTGCGGACGGGTATCTGCGAGCCGCCTGTGATTATGTGCATCTTAATCCGGTCCGCGCGGGGCTGGCGGCCGCGGAAGAAGCCTTGGATAGCTATCGGTGGAGCAGTTATCCGGCGTATCGGGACCCGCAGCTGCGACCGAGCTGGCTGCGTGTGGATCGGCTCTTGGGGGAGCATGGGTTGCACGAAGATACGGCCCAGACCCGGGGGGAGTTTGAACGGCGGATGCGGACGGCGAGGAGGGAACCGCAAGCCGATGCGGGGAGGCGTTGCGCCGGGGTTGGAAGATCGGCGCGGAGGATTTCGGCGACCGCCTGGCGGACAAGCTATCGCGGCGGGGGCGCGCGGGAGAGCGAGCGAGGGAACGCCGGGAGACGGATGCAGCGTTGGCGGAGCGGATGGTGGCCGAGGCGCTGAGAGCGGCGCGTTGGCGGGAGATCGATTTGGCTATGCAAGCCAAGGGACACCCGCTAAAGGTCAAGATCGCGCGGCAATTGCGGAGCGAGACGCCGATGAGCCGCCAATGGATTGCCAATCGTTTGAGAATGGGCAGCGCAAGTTATGTTTCGAACCTCCTCCACAGTGTCGATAGTAAGCTCTGACCCCGACTGTCGATTTTGCTTGACCTTCGCTGCGCGCGACCGCATACCGCTTTTTTGCAAACTCAGGCTTATGAAAATCGTTTCTACTCTTGTTGGTTTACTCGTCGCGCTCGCCGCGACTCAATCGATGACCGCACGTGCTCAATCCCCTACCCGCCCTCAGGTCCAGTTGATTAGCACGTTCGATTATCCAGGCACTGGGACTCAGACACTTCCCGAGAAGGTTAATAATCACGGCGACATCATCGGTGCCTTCATAGACAGCCAGGGCTATCGCGGGTTTATCCTGTTTCACACTGGCGTGTTCAGCCCGCCAATCATGGACCCAGACGACACGGCGAATTTCACCATTGGAACCGGGATCAACGATGCGCAGCTGGGGTGCGGCTTTTATGCTGATGAGGGCGGCAATCACGGCTTTTTCCTGATCGGCAGGACAATTATGAACTATGATGTTGCGGGATCGACTGCGACCACCATCTATGGCGTGAACAACGATGGCGATTTCTCGGGCTCAGCGACGGTCGATGGGGTAGAGGAAGGATTCGTCAGCCTCGGGGGAGTGGTGACCGAGTTCACCGTGACCGACGCGGTTGCGACCACACCGCTTGCGCTGAACAACTTGGACGAGATTTGCGGCCTCTACACAGATTCTTCGGAAAAGCTGCACGGGTTCTATCGTGACGCGGACGGGACGATTCATGCACCGATTGATCCGCCGGGTTCCAAAGACACCGAGCTTTATGGGTACAACGATAACAGCGTCATCGTGGGCCATTTCCAAAATCGCATGGGTACGCACGGGCTCGTCTTTCTGCTTCCCGACAGGTTTATTGTCTATGACTATCCGGGCAGCACGTTCACCTCGTTTAATGGGATTAATAATCATGGCGAGATAGTCGGCCGATATTACGACGCCTCCGGGCTCTCCCATGGCATTATCGCGCAGTTGGTGCCCGGCAGCGACGCTAGCGGCGAAACCCAATAGCAATTGGCCTAACCAGGCGAGAGGCTGTGTGAAAACTGGGTATGACCTGGCGTGAAGGAAAGCGGGAGTTGGGAATTTGGGGTCAGAGCTTCCTATTGACACTGACGGAATGATTGGCAGGATGAGCGGAGATGGCTCGGCCGCTGCGAATCGAGTACGAAGGAGCGCTTTATCACGTCCTGAATAGAGGTGACCGGCGCGAAGCGATCTTCCTGGGTGATCAGGATCGAACGGCCTTCTTGAATTGTCTGGGTCAGGCCTGCCGCAAGACCGGCTGGGAGGTGCACGCCTGGTGCCTGCTGACGAGCCATTTTCATCTGGTGTTGGAGACGCCGCAGGCCAATCTGGCGGTCGGAATGAAATGGTTACTGATGGAGCGAACGGCGGACCGCTGTAAGCTCCACTCTTAAGATGATTTCCACACGTCCGCTCCGAGCGACGCGCGCTCTCGTCCGCCATCGCTCATTTCGTTCTCGTTAGACCCATGCGGGGCGCAGGTTTTTTAGCAGTCCTGACCGTCAGCATCATTTGTTTTGACGCGCTCGCGTTGGCCGCCGGGAAGTCATCGTCGGCCGATGCCTACAACGAACGGCTTAAGACGATTGCCACCAAGGCGCTGCATTCCGCGCTGATGAAGCACCCGGATCGCCTTAACGGTGCCATAATGAAAATCCACTATGTCGTCGATCGGGACGGTCACGTGCACAACGTTAAGGTAATGTCGCGAATACACGATAGTTCGGCGGAGAAAATCGTTGCCGCCGCTATCGCCGCGACCACGTTTCCGCCAATTCCGATCGATGCTCAACTCGAAGTCGGCTCGGGCTATTTCGAGGTCGAAGCGGAGGTGACTCTAGCTGCCGACGCCTTAACCGCATCGAAGATCGAGACACCAACGGCGAATGACTACAACATGCGGGTGCACGACATCTTGCAAGACGACGTGGCGGCGTCGTTTCGCGCGCCGCATCGCCTCGAGGTGGACTATGAATTTTATCTCAATTCGCAAGGTCACGTCACCAGCATGGAGGTTCATGCCAAAGCCGGCGGGAAATCGGCGGAGCGGATTATCTCGCGCAGCATTTCCCGAATAAAGTGTCCGCCTATCCCGCCGAAGGTGTTCAAAGAACTCGAGCAGAAACCGCCTCTGAGAATCTACGGAACCGTAACCTGGGATCCACAGTGATGGTCCAGCAAAGCGCGCTGGAACGAACCGCCGCCCGCGGTATATTTACATTTCAGATGATTAAAACAGATTCAGTGGAAGCCACGCTCGCTCCCGGCAGCGGTCGCTCATCTCCGTCTCGTTAGGCCCCAACAATTCGCATGAGCACCCCAACATACGCTGATAGTCTCGCGCTGTTTGAAAAGCTGGTCGCCACAAATCCCAAGGTGAAGCGAAAGGGCGACACCGTTCCATTCTCCGCACTGAATGGGCACATGTTTTCTTATCTCGGAAAGACCGGAGAGATGGCGCTGCGGTTGCCAAGCAACAAGCGCGAGGCATTCCTGAAAAAGTATCGGACGTCACTCTGCCAGCTCTACGGGGTCGTTCAGAAGGAATACGTGATGGTTCCTGCCGCGCTCCTAAAGAAGACTTCCGAGCTCAAGAAGCACTTCGATGTTAGCTTTGCCTACGTTTCTTCGCTGAAGCCAAAGCCTGAGAAAAAGAGAAAGGCCTAACCAAGCCCGATTGAGCCAACCGCGGACCAGCGTTATGCCCAGATTACTCTCCTTATGAACGCCTTTCGTAGTTCGCGCGGTGGCCCAGCCTGGTCTCGTTAGGTGCATAGGTTATCCAAGAACAAAAGAATGAACGAACTTGATTCTGGTCAGCTTTTTTGTGTGCGGTGCGATGATCTACCATGGAAGCCCTCGACCTTTGCCGCGGGATTGTTAGTCAAAGACGTGGCGGTGACTAATGGCCTGGAGATGCAGATCGTCCGCCTGGAGCCCGGGGCGCGAATTCCCTTGCATACCCATGAATGCCCGGAATTCATCTACGTTCTGGAAGGTGAACTCATCCTGGCAGCCCAGCGTCTGGGTCCCGGGTCGGCGAGCGTGGCTAGTGTCGGATCTGTCCATTCCGAAGTTCATTCCGAAACGGGTTGCGTCTTTGTCCTCGTTGATCGTCCGGTGTGAGCGCGCGTCCTGGATACGAGAAGAGCGTCATGACACGCCTTTTGTCTCGCAACCAGGCGGCGGACCATCGTACGCCCTACTTTGAGATGGCTTCCACTCTTTGATATGGTCGCGCTGCTCTCATACCCTGCGGGCTAACGTCTATGTCGTGGCTTGACAGTCCACTCCATTCACTTCGAGCGACGCGTGTCCTCGTCCGCCGTCGCCCCAGTCTCATTACTTGTGTTTCGCCCCAACTACCTTTTGCACCAGCGCTTCGAAACGCGGGTCGCCCCGAAGCGAA
>JBOHXL010000054.1:0-1842 GCA_050736975.1 Chthoniobacterales bacterium
CGCCGGAGCAGTGCAACAATAGCGAGATGCGAAAATTGTCCTTAACAGCGCTAACCTTATTGACGGGTATATCGCTGGCGCTTGGAAGTTCCTTTGCGCAGCAGCCCCCCGCCGCAAACTCCCAACCTTCTACCGCCGCAAAAACGAAAAAAGCTCCCGCGGCGAAGACTCACGTGGCTCCTGGAACCAAGAGCGATGCGCCCGCAGCCAAAAGCAGCACCGCGCCGGGCCTTACCACCCAGAAGGAAAAGGACAGCTATGCTCTCGGAATGAATATCGGGCGGGGCCTCAGCAAGCAACCTGCGGACCTGGATGCTGCTGCCGTGGCGCGCGGTCTGAAGGACGCCATGTCCGGCGGCAAGACGCAGCTGACCGACGAGGAAGCTGCGGCGGATCTTGCGCAATTGAAGGACCAGGTACAGAAGGCTACGGAGGCAAAGATGCAGGAGCTCGGGGCGGAAAATCAAAAAGCGGGCGCGACATTCCTTGCCGAGAATAAAACCAAAGAAGGAGTCATGACCCTGCCGAGCGGTCTTCAGTACAAAATCTTGACCGCGGGCACCGGGCCGAAACCCACTGCGGCCGATACTGTCGTTTGCCAGTACAAGGGCACTCTTCTCGACGGCACGGAATTCGACAGCTCCTACAAGCGCGGCCAGCCCGCAACCTTTGCGGTGGGCAAGGTGATTAAGGGTTGGACCGAGGCGCTGCAACTAATGCCCGTCGGATCGAAGTGGCAGATCTTCATTCCGGCAGACCTGGCATACGGAGAGCGCGGCGCGGGCAACGTGATTCCGCCCAACGCCACCTTGATCTTTGAGGTCGAACTCGTATCGATCCAAGCGAAGTAAGCAGGGGGGATGGGCTGCATGGAGATCGATCCTTGCTCACAATTGATTAGTCTTCGCTCGAGCCAGCTTTAGCGCAGACGCCTGATAGTACGCGACGTGCCCAAACCCGAAGAGAACCGTTCGGTATTCGACCGTTCTCGGATCCGCGAGCCCCGCCTTCGCCATTAATGTGAGAATCCGCCTCTCCGAGTTTTCCTTCAGGATATGGTGCGAGTGAAACCACAAGGATAACAAGCCGCTCGCTGATTCGGGCCCGCGAAAATCCAGCAGGTGCAGATAGCCCCCGGGTTTGAGCACTCTGCGGATTTCGCGGAGCGTCTCTTCCTTCTGATTGTTCTGCAAGTGGTGAAACATGAAGGACGAGAATACGTGATCGAAGGAGTCCGCCGGGTATTCAAGCGCGTCCGAGAATCCTCGATCAAAGTGGACCGAGACTGTCGCGCGTTGAGCCTTTCGCCTTGCGAGGGCAAGCGCCCTCGGGTCGGGATCGAGACCGACCACTTCAATTTCCGGATGCTGCTGCTTCAGCAGAATCGCCAAAGTGCCGGTGCCACAGCCGACATCAAGGACCTGCTGGCCCGGCCGCAGCTCGGCCTGTTCCGGCAGAGCGCTTCGAGCACGGTCGGCCCCTGTCGGTTTGGTGACTAGATCAAAGAGGGGCAAGAGCCAATGGAGGCCCGCCGCCGGAATATAGCTTCTTTCAGGTTTGCCCGGTATGTCCGAAGCCTTCATTGGTTCACTCTCTCACCATTTTACCAACTTTAGAAATGTGCGATGCCGCGCGCGATGAGGCATTCGCTGTAGCTGTCCTCGAAAGAGTCTGTAAAAACCAGCGTGGCGTCACGACGCAGGTCCAGTGCCGAAAGTCCACAGGTTCCCGTCGTTGCGCTTCTCCGCGGTGCTGCTAACTTATTCTCGCGATGACTAAAGATGCCATCGATAGAAAACGCGGGCGCCGGGCGGCGATTCTGTGTAACGCATTCCGCGGGGC
>JBOHXL010000055.1:0-23939 GCA_050736975.1 Chthoniobacterales bacterium
TGCCTAACGAACTACGGCATGGGTGAGGGTGAGGAAGGAATAACCCCAGGTCGACGCCCAGGTTCACTGAAGATTGTAAGCCTCGACCAGGGCGACTCCGGTGGTGTTGTTCTTGCCGCTGACGATGGCAGTGTAGTTACCGGGGGCGAGGGTCATGACGATGGCGGATTCGAGGTTGTCGGTGGGCGGGATGGTGGTGGCGATGATTTCCGCTTCCTGGGTGTCTTTCCAGTTGTCGTCAAAGGCAATGGTGGTGCCATTGCTATCGTGCAACTCGAGTGTGGGATCAGCCAGGGCGCCTTGGACCGGCGGATTAGCGTTGGCTAGTGAGGGACCGATGGCGCGCACGATCACGCTGGTATTCCCGCGCCCTTCGCCGCCAACAATGAAGCCCCCAATCATGACGTTGTCTCCCGTCTCGACGAAACCGCGGGTGCTGATGTTGGCCAGTTGCGAGGCGGCCGCCTGATCGAGATCGTAGGCTTCCACCAGTCCGACCCCTGTGCCTCCGTTCTTCCCGCTCACAATTGCGGTATAAGCCCCGGGGTTGAGCGTGGCCACGATGGCCGATTCGAAGTCGTTACTGGGCGGGATGGTGCTCGCGATGATCTCGGCTTCCTGGGTGTCCTTCCAGTTGTCGTTGGTGATGATCGTCCCATCAGGCTCGTGCAGTTCGAGAACCGGATCGGCCAGAGCATTGGCCACCGGCGGATTGGCGCTCGCCAAGGAGGGACCGATGGCGCGCAGGATAACCTTCTTGGGCTCCGTCCCGGTGATGATGAAGCCCCCGATCAGAACATTGTCGCCACTCTGAACATTGAGCCGGGTTGAAATGTTGAGAAGCTGTGCAGGAGGCGTGGGCGTGGGAGTCGGAGTGGGGGTAGGCGTAGGTGTTGGGCAGACTGCAAAGCTCCAATTGGAGCCGTTGTTACCCGAATCCGTCCCACCGGTCACGGTGATCGCGGCGCCGCCTGCCTGGTCTTTCACGTCCACATCCGCCAGCGAGAAAGTTCCGCTGCCCGACCACGCGGTCTGCACACCCGTGATGCTGGAGCGAATCAGAATCTTGGTCGCGTCGCCACAGCCGTCAGCCCCGCCGTCCAGATTAACGGTGCCTGAGTTATTCACGGACCCGGCGAGCGTCAGGCTGCCGCTGCCGTTAAAATCGAGGGTGGTGCTGCTGGCAATCGCAAAGTTGGTTACACCATTCACGGACGCGCCGCTGGAGATTGTGACTGTGACGCCATTCAGAAGGTCGATGTCGTTTCGACCATTCGAATCATACGAACCCGTGCCGGCGAGACTCTGGCTCATTCCGCTGGCGCCATTGATGCCACTGAATTCGATCACCCCGTAGCCGGCGCTGCTGATGATCAGGCCGTTATTGGTAAAGGTCGTGCCTTGAAAGACGAGAAACTGGTTGGCCATGTCCAGGGTGCCGCCACTGGCCACAGTCAAGTTACCAGTTGGGGTCAGCGTGCCGTTCAGGAACATCGTGGCCCCGTTGTTGATTGTGATCTGCTTAAAGGTGCCGTAAGCCGTCGTTGTGCCGTTGATTACCGAGAGCACAGGCGTGGTGGTGCCAGTGAAAGCGAGGACCGCCGCGCCTTGAGTCTGGAGGGTGCCGGTGCCGGAAAGTGCGCCGTTGTTATACATGGCTCCGTTTGCAAAGACGAACGTGCCAGGGACTGCCAGCGTGCTGAGGGACTGCACCGAAAGATTAGCCACGCCACTGATCACGGTGCCACTGACCGCCGTGGTGGTCGTACTATTAAGAATCTGGATGTGAACCGGAAAAGACGTGCCACCGGCGTAGGTGCCAGTGCCCGAGACAGTCTGAGCCGTGCCGCCGGCGGCGCCGATGCCATTAAAGTCAATCTCCCCAAAACCCCCGGCGCTACTGATGATGGAGCCGTGGTTGGAAAACGTGCTTCCCTCGAATTCGAAAAACTTATCGTTTGTATCCAATGTCCCGTTGACCGTCACATTGCCGGTTGTCGTGAGAGTGCCGCCTTGGAACAGGATCGCGCCGGTATTGATCGTCACTTGTTTGAAGTTGCCGCTGGCGGTGGTAGTGCCGCTAACGGTTGTTAATGGCGCGGTCATACTGCCGGCGGAAGCGATCGTTGCCGGTCCTTGAGTCTGCAGCGTGCCGGCCCCGGAGATCGTACCGCTGTTGTTGAGCAGTCCGTTCTTGAAGACGAGCGTGTTCGGCAGTGACAAGGTGCTCGAGCCCTGAATGAAGAAGTTAGCGACGCCATTGATCACCGTTCCGCTGGCCGCAGTCGCGGTGGTGCTGTTGAGGATCTGGATTTCCACCGGAAAGGATGCAACCCCGGCATAAGATCCCGTGCCGGCGACGGTTTGGGTGGTTCCGGCGATCGCGCTCGCGCCATTGAAGTCGATCTCTCCGAAGCCCCCAGTGCTACTGATGATCGATCCGTTGTTCGTAAATGCCGAACCCTCGAATTCAAAAAACTGATCGTTCGTGTCCAAAGTTCCGTTCACCGTGACGCTGCCGGTATGGTGAGTGGCGTTGAGCTTGACGGTATCGCCATTGGAAATCGTGATCGTGTCGCCTGCTCCTGGCACACAGCCGCAATCCCAGGTCGCGGTATTCTCCCAGTCGCCTGACTGCACACTGGTGGCATTCGTGGCGTGAACGCGCTCTGCGCAGACGCTTGTGAGCAGGATGATTGGCAGCGCTAGCCAATTATGGAATCGTTGTTTTGTCTTCATCGTTTTGTCCCTCACTTGGCAACGTGGAAAGCGGGGACGAAAACGGACATTGCTTTTCGGAATATTTTCTGCTGTTATCGGAGTGGCAGAAAGAGCGACTATCGGAGGCCGTTGAATAACTCGACCAACCCAGATGCCACGCAGATGCTGAAGGAATGGGGCGAGGGCGATAAAGATGCTCCGGCCCGCCTGATGCCGCTGATTTATGACGAGTTGCGGTGGCGCGCGGCCGGATATCTGCGCCATGAACGGGCCGACCACACTTTGCAGGCGACTGCGCTGGTGCATGAAACCTATTTGAAGTTGATCGACCAAAAGCGAGTCGATTGGAAAAACCGTGCCCATTTTTGCGGCGTCGCGGCGCAGCTGATGCGACGGGTGCTTTTGGAGCATGCCCGGAAACACAATGCCGAAAAGCGCGGCGGGAAACTGGAGAAGCTTTATCTCGATGAGACCCGTGAACTGGCACAGGAACGCGCCCCGGATTTGATCGAGCTGGACGACGCCCTGCAAAGTCTCGCCGCGACTTACCCACGGGAAGCGGAGGTGGTGGAGCTGAAGTTCTTCGGCGGCCTCGGAGCCGGTGAGATCGCCGAAGTGCTCAAGGTTTCGTCGAAAACGGTCCTGCGCGATTGGAACTTCGCCAAGCTCTGGCTTTGCCGGCAACTGAGCGAGCCGGCCTAACGACGCTCGCCTAACGAGAACTAACGATGCCGGGAAAGTCCGAAGCGGTTGCCGAGCTGGTCAAATCCGCGCTCGAGCGGACGCCTGCTGAACGCGCCGCTTATTTGGACGCGGTCTGCGACTCCGCCGAGACCCGCGCCGAGGTGGAGTCACTTCTTACTTTTCAGGAAAAGGCGGATCACTTCATCGAAGCGGGCGCGTTGGAATTTGCGGCCAAAACCCTCGTCGCCGATTTATCGCATGATTTCTCGCCGCGGATTACTGGTTACCAAATTCTCTCCCGCATCGGCAGCGGCGGAATGGGCGACGTCTTTCTCGCCGAGGATCTAAACTTGCATCGCAAAGTCGCGCTTAAGCTGGTGCGACCCGGGATGGGGAGCGCCGAAATCCTGCAGCGCTTCGAACATGAGGAACAGATCCTGGCCAGCCTCAACCATCCCAACATCGGGCACCTCCACGGCGCAGGCATCGCTTCCGACGGGGCGCCCTTTTTTGTCATGGAATTCATCGAAGGCGCGCCGATCGATCAGTATTGCCGCCAAGAGAACCTTCCGCTCAACGCGCGACTCGACCTATTCCGAAAAGTTTGTGCCGCTGTTCAGTACGCCCATCAGCATCTCGTCATTCATCGTGACTTGAAGCCGTCGAACATTCTGGTCACGGAACAAGGCGAGCCGAAGTTGCTCGATTTCGGTATCGCGAAGTTACTCGAGCCGACTGACTCGGGCGCGGAACCGCCGGCGACGATCGCGGGAATGATGACGCCAGACTATGCAAGCCCGGAACAAGTACGGGGCGAGAACGTCACTACCGCGAGTGACGTCTACGGTCTCGGTGTTCTTCTCTACGAACTGCTTACCGGACAACGGCCGTACCGAACCAAAACGGTGGCGCCACACGAAATGATTCGCCTGATCTGCGAAACGGAACCGAAGCCTCCAAGCACGGTGGTGAACGAGCGAGATTCGAGATTCGAGAATCGAGATTCGTCCGATGGAAAGCCCGGCCTCGGCTCCGCCTCCGTTACGGCACGGTTCGCGGTCCACGATTCACGTCTACTCCGCGGCGACCTCGACAACATCGTGCTGATGGCGATGCGCAAGGAACCGGAGCGGCGCTACCCATCGGTTGCGCAGTTCTCCGAGGATATCCGCCGCCATCTCGCCGGTCTGCCGGTCGCTGCGCACAAGGACACGGTCGGTTATCGCGCTTCGAAATTCATCCGCCGCCATAAAGTCGGCGTCCTTGCAGCGTTCCTCGTCGCAGGCACGCTGATCGCGGCGATTTTCGCCACCGAGTGGGAAGCCCATCTCGCCAACGAACAACGGCGGCGGGCCGAGCGGCGGTTTGAGGACGTGCGCCGACTCGCACACTCGCTCATGTTCGAGATTCACGACTCTGTCCAGAACCTGCAGGGATCGACTCCGACGCGGCGGTTGATTGTGACGCGGGCGCTGCAGTATCTCGATGGACTGGCGCAGGAAGCGGGCGATAATCCATCGCTCCAGCGCGAACTGGCCACGGCTTACGAGAAAGTCGGCGACATCCAGGGCAACCCATATTCCGCCAATCTCGGCGACACGGAAGGTGCCCTAACGAGTTACGGCAAGGCGGTGCGGATTCGCGAGGCGCTCGACAAAGCTGCTTCCACGACTGAGACGAAAATGGATTTGGGGCGGACCTATCGTGCGATCGGTGACATCGCTGGAGTGAAGGGTGATCTCCCGCGGGCGATCGCTGATTATCGCCGCTCACTGCAAATCTTTGCCCAGCTCGCGGCCGCCGATCCAATGAACCGCGAGGTACAGGACGAGCTCGCGCGCGCCTACGAGACGATGGCCGATGGTTATGAACATGCCTCGAACGCGGAAGCGACTCGCCTGACGAATTACCAGAAATCGCTCGCGATTCGCGAAGACTTGCTCAAGAAGGATCCCGCGAACCCGAAGCTGCAGCGCAGCGTCGCACTAAGCCTGCTCAAAGTAGGCGGCGTTTCCGATCCGCACCGGCCCGAGGCAATCGCGGCAGTCCGGCGCGGAGTGGCAATGTTGGAAGCGCTCGCCGCCGCCGATCCCAATAATGGCGGGGCCCGTCGTGCGGTGGGCTGGGGTTATTATCAACTCGGCAACACGCTTTTCGCCGCGGGCGATTTCACTGGCGCGCTCGAGAGCCGCCGGAAGGCCTTGGCGATCCGGAAACAATTTGCCGAAAACGATCCGCAGAATGCCCAGGCCCGTTTCGATCTTGCGGTGGCCTACACGGACCTCGCGGAAGCCCTCACTGCCACCGGTGAACCGGCGCCAGCGGTGGCGCAGGCGCGCAAGGGACTGGCAATCCTTGAAGCGCTGGCAACCGCCGATCCGAGCAACGCCATCTATTCGCGCAACGTCGCGCTCTGCGAGGAGAAACTCGGCGACGCCTGCGCGCGCGGGGGCGAAGAGAGCGGCACACCTGCTGCGGAGCGCATTCACGCCTGGTCGGAAGCGCGCGACTGGTATGAAAAGGCGGGCAAAATTTTCTCCGGTCTCCATGCCCACGGCACCCTGACGCCGACCGATGCGGATAAGCCCCAAGAGCTATCCCGTCGGAGCGCGGACTGCGACCACGCGATCGCTCAGCTGGCCGGCGTCCAAGGCTCGCCCTAGTGGGCCGAACCGTTGCCGTCGGTCATTCGTATTGCCACCTCCGTTGACCGTTATGGCCCCAGTCACCGGAGAGAATGCAGCCTTGAGCCCCGATCCGGGCACGAACCTGAACTCGATCGGCAAACGCCCCCGCCCGGTGCGGTGGCGTGGCCCGCGCCGAAAATATTTGCGTTGGCGGGGACGGTCGCGGCCGGAGTGAGGAACACGGCGAGGCTGATCATGACGAACAGATGACGGATCGTTTTCATGTTTGCGATCGTCCGTTTCACAGACCAATGGCGAAAGCGACTGGCCCCAAACGGACATTGCTTTTTGGATAATTTGCTGTTCCGCTCGGAATTCGGTTAAGCGACAGCGAGAAGGTCGCCGCAGATCCCGCAGCACGCAGCATCGCTCCTGAGTGGGCCGTCGTTGTTTCGCTAATTGTTAGCGATAATTCGCGCGACAGGTTTCGTCGCGTTAAGTTCGTTAGTCACTTTGTCCAAACCAGCGGAGAGCATGTTAAGCTTCTGCTCCTGCTGCGCGACAGCGGCCTTTAGTTCGCTGATTGTGCGTTGCTGTTCCTCGACCATGCGATGCTCCTTTAGGAACTCGTTGAGCAACATCGTGTTGACCGCCTCGTAGCGCACGGTGTAGGGCTTGCCTTGATCGTCACGGGCCACCAGGTCAGGATCGATTTTGGCTACATCCTCGGCCACCAGCCCGAATTGCGGAATGCCTTTGGGATCGAGATCCTTCTTGTAACGGAAGGTGACCGGTCGCAGAGCGAGGATCGCTTCGCTCGCCTTGTCCATTGGCTTGATGTTATCCTTGTAGCGCGCGGAGGAAACGATTGTGCCGAGATGACCATTGGTATCGACAATCACTGCGACGCCTCCCGGCACGGTCACTCCGCTGATCCCTGCGATGTAAGTCTTAGTTTGCACTCCATGCTTGCCGATGCGCAGCGCGTTGGATTCGCCCGCCGCTCCGATCGCCGCGATGTCGACATTGTTGCTGCCGGTCGTGAGACTGGAACCGGCGGAAACGCCGATCGCGATGTTGCTGGCCCCGGTGGTGTTATTAGTGAGCGCATTCATGCCGTAGGCGGTATTGCTGCCGCCGGTGGTGTTCTTAAAGAGCGCTTGATACCCGTTGGCCGTGTTGTTAGCGCCGGTTGTGTTGCCATTGAGCGCTTGATACCCGTCGGCCGTGTTATTGCTGGCCGTGCTGGTGCCGAGCGCACCACGACCGGTGGCCGTATTAAAGCTGCCGGTTTTGTTGAGGGCGAGCGCATTAAGACCGTTGGCCGTGTTGTTGCTGCCGGTTGTGTTGTTAAACAGTGCAGCCTGACCGCAGGCCGTATTGTCGCTGCCGGTCGTGTTGAATTCGAGTGCATTACTCCCGAAAGCCGTGTTGAAGCTGCCGGTGTTTTTGAAGAGCGCTCCAAAACCGGTGGCCGTGTTGTTGCTCCCGGCTGTTACTACTTGCAGCGCATCGAAACCGACGGCTGTGTTGTAGTTGCCGGTAGTGTTGAAGTTGAGTGCGGTATCACCGAAGGCCGTGTTAGCGGTGCCCGTGGTGTTCGAACCGAGCGCGAACACACCCTGGTATGTGTTGCCGTGGGTGGTGTCGCAGCCATCGTTACATTGCGCTCGCGCCAGCGGCGAAAGGGCCAGCCATGCGAGGGTGACGACGAACGGAGTGAGACGTAAACCGCGTCGCGAGGGCGGCCGGCTGATTGGATCTGTTGCGGT
Source organism: Chthoniobacterales bacterium (assembly GCA_050736975.1). Lineage (GTDB taxonomy): Bacteria > Verrucomicrobiota > Verrucomicrobiia > Chthoniobacterales > UBA10450 > Palsa-1392. The sequence continues at coordinate 7,805 of JBOHXL010000055.1, forward strand.
CCGTAATTGAATCGATGATTGCATGGTATTTTCGTTTTTGGCTTTTGTGATGCGAGCCTTTCACTGACCCAATGGCGAAATCGGACCGCCCAAACGGACATTGCTTTTTGGATAATTTTCTGCTGGACTCGGAATTCGACTCGGCAAGGAGCGAAGCCGCGGATGAGCGAAGCAACCAATTCAGGGGCGACCCGGATCCTGATGGAGTGGAACGAGGGCGACGAGGACGCACCGGCGCGCCTGATACCATTGGTCTATGACGAACTGCGCCGGCTTGCCGCTCTTTACCTGCGCGACGAGCGACCCGATCACACCCTCGGGGCGACCGCCCTCGTACACGAGGCTTATCTTAAGCTGGTCGATCAAGACCAGATCAACTGGAAGAACAGCCTCCATTTTCGGAGCATCGCGGCGCGTGCCATGCGGCGGGTGCTGGTCGAATACGCGCGCGCGCACCAGGCCGGGAAGCGGGGCGGGAAACTGCAGAAGGTCTACCTCGACGAGACGAAGGAGATATTGCAGGAACAGGATCCGGACTTGGTGGAGCTTGATGATGTTCTGCAAAGCTTTGCCAGATCTCATCCGCGGGAGTGTGAGGTCGTCGAATTGAAGTTTTTCGGCGGACTGCAGGCAACTGAGATCGCCCAGGTGCTTGACGTCTCGCAAAAGACCGTCCTGCGCGATTGGAGCTTTGCCAGGCTCTGGCTGCGACGAGAGCTGGCCAGAATCGATGGCTGACCCGCGCACAGAGCGAGTGGCGGAGTTGGTCAAATCCGCCCTGGAACGTCCGCCAGAGGGCTGGCGCGCATTTCTCGACCAGGAATGCGGAGAGGGCCCGGATGTGCGGGCCGAGGTTGAATCGTTGCTCGCGGAGCAGGAATCGATCGGCAATTTCCTCCAGAAGCCGGCCCTCCGCTTCGCGTCGGAAAATCTGGTTCCCGATGACTCGCGCGCCCTCGGGCAGGTCATAGGCGACTACGAGATTCTCTCGCTCATCGCACGCGGGGGCATGGGCGAAGTGTATCTCGCGCACGATCGACAACTGCGGCGCAAAGTCGCGCTCAAACTCATTCGCCGCGGGATGGATTCAGACGTCATTGTCCGTCATTTCCAGCGCGAAGGACGCCTCCTCGCCAGCCTCAACCATCCCAACATCGCGCAGCTCTACGGCGGTGGCTTGACGCCGGAAGGCGTTCCCTATTTCGCGATGGAGTATGTTGATGGCGAGCGGCTCGATGAGTACTGTGAGACGCGCAGCCTAACGATGCGCGAGCGGCTGGAATTATTTCGCAAAATCTGCGCCGCAGTGACTTATGCGCACCAGCACCTGGTCATTCATCGCGACATTAAGCAGGGGAACATTCGTGTCACGGCGGCCGGCGAACCCAAGCTGCTCGATTTCGGCATCGCCAAGCTCCTCGAACCCGAGACGTCGCTAGGCGAGGAACCAACCGTGACCTTGGCCTGGGCGATGACGCCGGAATATGCCAGCCCCGAGCAGGTGCGCGGCGAGGCGGTGACGACGACGAGCGACGTCTATAGCCTCGGCGTTCTCCTCTACCGGCTCCTCACGGGCCACAGCCCTTATCGAACAAAAACCAGTCGACCGGAAGAGTTGGCACAAGCCATTAGCGATCAGGAGCCCACGCCGCCGAGCTCCGCGCTGAGCACACGAGATTCGAGATCCGGGAATCGCGAATCGACCGATGGAAAGCCGGGCCTCGCCTCCGACGGGCTTACGGCACGATTCACGATTCACGATTCACGGAGCCTCCGCGGCGATCTCGATAACATTGTGCTCAAAGCGCTGCGCAAAGAGCCGGAACGACGTTACCCCTCGGTGGCCGAGTTATCCAAGGACGTTGCCTGCCACTTGGAAGGTCTGCCCGTCGGCGCGCGTAAAGACACCTGGAGCTATCGCAGCGGCAAATTCATTCGACGCCACCGCGTCGGCGCGGCGGCGGCCGCGCTTGTCATGATCACGCTCTGCGGCGCGATCATCGCGACGACATGGCAGGCGCGTTTGGCGCGGCAGGAGAAGGCGAATGCACAGAGTGTGAGCGCGTTCCTCGAGCGCCTGCTGAAATACTCGAACCCGCTTTTCAGTGTTTCGAATTCGCATGGGGGACAAACCACGATGATCGACGTCCTGGACGAAGCCGCTCGGCGCATCGCCAGCCCGGAGTTTTCTCAGCAGCCGCAAGTGAAAGCGGAATTGGAGAAGATCATTGGTGAAAGTTACGGCGGTCAGGGAAGACAGGATCTCTGGGAAAAACATCTCGAGCAATATATTGCCGTTGAGACCCGGGTGAAGGGAGAGAACAGCCCGGAATTGCTCGAGGCTACAGCGCTCCGTGCCACCATTCTTCTGCACCGTGACGAGGCACTCTCGGAGAAAATCTTCCGCCGCACCCTCCCGCTCATGCGAGTGGAATATGCAAAAGGTCGGCTTCCCCCGCGCGATCTCGTCGATGCGACCATCAATTTCGGTTACTTGCGGCGGATGCAGGGAGACTCCCGCGAAGCCGAAGCCGCTTTTCGTGAGGCTCTCGCCCTGAGCGCCCAGCTCCCGCCCGAGGAACGCTACCTCGTCCGCCTTACCCGCAGCACGCTCGCTTCTACTCTGGCCGACCAGGGAAAATATGATGAGGCACTCCGGACCGCGCGAGATGCTGTGGCGGAGTACCGGCAGGCCCGCCAAACCGACACGGCCGATTACGCCTTTGCCCTCACCGTTCTCGGAGGTTTTCTAACGGAGGCCGGGAATTTCGCGGAAGCTGACGCCGCTTTGGCCAGGGCCGAATCAATTCTGCGCCGGCGGCAGAGCCCGTCGGCCTTGTGGCTCGGAGATGCGCTGCGAAACGAGGCACTCTCGTTTTACCGCCAGGGAAAATATGCCCTGGCGCAGGAGCGCGTGAATGAAGCCCGTCGGATCTACCTCGACTGGTTTGGTCCAACTTATGACCAATATCCGACGACTCTCATCACGGCCGGCCTGATTCTTGATGAAACCGGCCGCCCCAGGGAAGGCGAAAAGCTGCTGCGCGAAGCGGTGCGGCTTCGCGCCAGTTTGTTGCCGAGGGGACATTTCTGGCTGGCCCTGGCGAACAGCGCGCTGGGCTCCTGCCTAACGAAACAAGGGCGTTTCGAAGAAGCCGAGCCACTCCTGCGCCAAAGCTATGAAAGTCTGAAATCTTCGCAGGGACCGAATAATCCGCGTACCAAGCTCGCGTTGCAGCGTCTCGTCGCTTTCTACGCCTCGTCGCCAAGGAATAAACTGAAGCCAATCCAGTCGCCGTAATGATTGGTTTGCGGTCGATCGAAGGTGAGCGGAGCGCGTTCGCTCCCTGCGAGACGGATGGAATCGAGCGGGGGCATTGTCTACCTAAGAGACACAGAAATAGGCATTGCGCCAACAGCCGCGAGGCAAAATGGCGAGGGAGGGCGTGCGAGTTTGAAACGGTTTGCCGGTTTCACTAGAGGATTGAAAGCAGCAAGTGTCCGATTACTATGAGGCGCAGTGGCAAAACGCACTCAACAGAATGCATGGAACGAAGTCTACGCCCTGATCCTCCTTGGAACCGGGACGCTTCTCTTCCTCGCCCTCATCTCTTACGCCCCGAAGGACATTCCCACCTGGTTCCCGCTGCTTAATTCTACGTCGTCGCCGAATCGTCCGGCGCAGAATTTCCTCGGGCCTTTAGGCGCGATCGCCGCGGGCCTTTGCTATTTCTTGTTCGGCGCGGCGTCGTATTTGCTGGCCGCTGCTCTTCTCGGCTTTGGCGGGGCGAAGCTTTTGCACGGCGAGCTGAAGGTGAGCCGTCGGATCGGCTGGATGATTCTCTTCATCGCCTCCGGTGCCTGTCTGCTCCATTTGCAGCCGTGGTTTCTGCGCGATTGGCATCGGGTTTTCAAGATCGAGGGACCGGGCGGCTGGGTCGGTTATTTCTTCGGCCGGCACATCTTTCGTTACGCGATGGGCCGGGGCTCGGTCATCGTCCTGGCCGGCATTTACCTAACGAGTCTAATTTTGATGACCGGGCTCCGGCCGGTCCATCTCGTTAGGCAAAGCGTCCTGGCGGCCCGGCGCGGAGTCGTCGCACTCCGGCTCTGGCTCTTGCGCCGCAAGATGCGCAAGGCGGATCTGAAGGAACAGCTCGAGATCAGCCGGCAACAGATCGCCAAACAGCAGCGTGCCCTGGAGAAGAAGCTGCGCAAAAAAGGTGCGGCGGTGCCCGAGCCAGCCCTGCCCTTCCCGACCCCGGAGGAATTTGCCAATCGGCCTGAACCGAAAGTTGTCGACACGACCGCGCTGCCGGCCGAGATGCCTGCTCCACGCAAGAAACCTTCCCTCGCGGAGTTGAAGCGGGGTGGCAAATCCGCCCCCGCGGCGCCAGCCCTAACAACGGCGAAAGACTGGGAGGGCGAGAACTATGAACTGCCGGGGATTGATCTGCTCGAGGAACACGACAGCGAAGGCCGGGTCGCGACCGATCCAGCGGAGCTGGAGGATATTCAACAAACTTTGATCGAAACGCTGGCCCAATTCGGCATTGCGGTCGCGCCCGGCGACATCACGAAAGGCCCCACCATCACACGCTACGAAGTTTATCCTGCCAAGGGCGTGCGGGTGGATAAGATTGTTAGTCTGGAACGCGACCTGGCCCGCGCCACCCGGGCCGAGCGGATCAACATCCTCGCGCCGATTCCCGGAAAGGACACGGTCGGCATCGAGCTGGCCAACAGCCGCAAAGTGAAAGTCACCTTGCGCGAGTTGCTCCAGTCGGAGGATTGGAACGCCACCAGCGCCAAGCTGCCGATCGCCCTCGGCAAGGACGTTTACGGCAAAACCATCATCGCTGACCTCGCTCAGATGCCGCACTTGCTCGTCGCGGGCACGACGGGAAGCGGGAAGAGCGTTTGCATCAATTCGCTCATCGCTAGCATGCTCTTCCGATTCACTCCAGATCAGCTTCGCTTCATCATGATCGATCCCAAAGTGGTCGAGATGCAGGTTTACAATTCGCTCCCGCATCTCGTCATCCCGGTTGTGACCGATCCAAAAAAGGTGCTGCTCGCCTTGCGCTGGGTGATCGATGAAATGGAAAAGCGCTACAAGATTTTCGCCAAGGCCGGGGTGCGCAACATCACCGGCTTCAACGCTCGCCCGAAAAAGAAAATTGGAGCTGGGAGCGGCGAGGCGGGCGAGACGGAAGAAACCGCGCCCAACGACCGGCCGGGATCATCGCCCCCGGCGACAAATGCGCGCGACGGCGAACTCATCATACCCGATCACATGCCTTATATCGTGATCATTATCGACGAACTGGCGGACTTGATGCAGACCGCGCCGGCCGATGTCGAGAGCGCGATCGCGCGCATTACCCAGATGGCGCGCGCGGCCGGCATTCACCTCATCGTTGCCACCCAGACGCCGCGGGCTGATGTCATTACCGGGGTGATCAAGGCCAACATTCCGAGTCGGATCGCTTTTCAGGTCGCGAGCAAGATCGACAGTCGCGTCATTCTCGACGAGAACGGGGCCGATCGATTGTTAGGCCAGGGCGATATGCTTTATCTTCCGCCCAGCACTTCGCGCCTCATCCGCGCCCAGGGCGCACTTGTGACTGACAACGAGATCGGGCGTCTGGTCGATTTCGTCTCCGCGCAAAGTTCGCCCGCCTTCGACCTCGCGATGCACCAACGAATGGAAACGGGTGCCGCGCCTGACGAAGAAGTGACCGAGGAGGACGAAGAACTGGTCGAGAAGTGCCTCGAGATCATCCGTCAGGAAAAGCGGGCCTCGACTTCGCTCCTGCAACGCCGGCTTCGCCTCGGCTATACCCGCGCCGCCCGGATCGTTGATATTCTCGAGCAGCGCGGCATATTGGGGCCCGGCGAAGGCGCAAAGCCGCGCGAGATTCTCGTCGATCTCGACGCCACCGTCTGATCCCGCCGTCCCGATGGAACCGCTCGGCAAGAAATTACAAGAGGCCCGTCTCGCGAAGAAGATCTCGCTCGAGGAGGCCTCGCGCGTGACCAAGATCCGGGCCGCGCGCATCCAGGAACTCGAGGCGGAAGATTTCTCGAGTTTTTCCAGCCTGGCCTATGCCAAAGGCTTCCTTCTCATCTACGGGAAATACCTCAACGTGGATGTGACGCCGTATCTCGACGCCTTCGAAACCTCGCGCGAGGTGAGTGTCGACGGTTACTCCTATTTGCAGGAGGCGCCAGGTGCCGCGCCGCCCCCGATCGTGCGCCGCCAGCCGGTAAAACGACCCGCGCTTTTTCCCTTCATCATCGCGCTTGGTGTGCTCGTGCTTGGCTTGTATCTGGTCAAGCTGCTGCTCAACATTCAACGCATCACGCCCACGCATCCGGTTCCTGCCGCTCTCGCCTCGGCGACCGCCACCCCGATTGCTGCATTGCCCGTTTCCCCCGCGGAGAACATCGTCGCCCCGCGTGCCCTTTCGGCTGAAGGCACGCCCGCCAGTAAAGCTCACGTCACCGTTACACCTTCGCCCCATTCGTCGGCCGAACCCGAGGTCCGACGCGCCATCCCAGTCCATCCGGAGGATCTGGCCTCTCCGCCTAACGAGGCGGCCACCGCCGTCAATCAGGTCGAAATCACTCCGGTGCGGTTGACTTACGTAAGGGTGAGGATCGAGGGCAGGGCGGAGCCGGTTTTTGACGACTGGCTCGATCCGTCGCACCCGCCGCTTTCTTTTCGCGGCCGGCACATTGTCATGCGGGTGCTGGATCGGGGGGCGGTCCAGATCACCAAAAACGGAGCGGCCCTCGCGCCGGGCGATGAGGACATTACCTTTGAATAGCACGACCGCGGCGAGTGCCGGCCTGACAAAAGTCGGAATGATCAGTCTCGGCTGCGCCAAGAACCTGGTCGACGCCGAGATCATGCTCGGGAGCGTGCTGAAACGGGGGATGCAGATTACGCCCCATGCCGAAGAGGCCGACGTCCTCGTGGTCAACACCTGCGCCTTCATCGATTCGGCCAAGGAGGAATCGATCGAAGCAATCCTGGAAGCGCATGAACAACGCGGCCTGACGAGCCGGCCGAATCAAAAACTAATCGTGAGCGGCTGCATGGCGCAGCGTTTCGCGGCTGAGCTGCGCGCGTCGCTGCCCGAGGTGGACGCTTTCATTGGGCTCGACCAGGTGGGCGAGCTGGGCGCGATCATCGAGAAAGTTGTGGCCGGAATTAGCGAGCCTGGCCGGCGCGGGGAAAGCTTCGTCACCCCGCGCCCGACCTATATCCCGGACTGGGACACGCCGCGCTTTCGTCTCACTCCGGCGCACAGTGTTTACCTGAAAATCGCCGAGGGCTGCAACCACCCCTGTAGCTTTTGCGTCATTCCGCAAATGCGCGGCCGGCATCGCAGCCGTCCGCCTGCTTCCGTTCTCGCGGAGATGCGACAGCTGGTGGCGGAGGGCGTGAAGGAGGTCAATCTCGTCAGCCAGGACACGACCTATTACGGAATGGATCTGTGGGCGGCGAAGGCCGGGCCGCGCCAGCCGGTCGATTCCTCGCGCGGTCCAACGCTCGCGGCTTTGCTGCGCGAGATCGAAGCGATCGAAGGCGATTTCTGGGTCCGCCTTCTCTACACGCATCCGGCACATTGGAGCGATGAGTTGATCGAAACGATCGCGCGCTGCCGCAAGGTAGCGCGCTACATCGACATGCCGCTGCAACACATCGACGAAGCGATGCTCGGCCGGATGCGGCGTGAAACGAGCCGGGCCCAGATCGAGGATCTCATTCTCAGGCTGCGCACCGGTATTCCCGGAATCGCACTGCGCACAACCTTTATCGTCGGTTTCCCCGGTGAGACGGAAGCGGAGTTTGAATCGTTGCTCGAGTTTATCGAGCGAGTGCGCTTTGAGCGGCTCGGGATTTTCAAATACTCGCAGGAGGAAGGTTCACGTGCCGCGAAGATGCCGGGGCAGATTTCCGCGGCGCAAAAAAATGCGCGTTTTCGACGTGCCATGACCCTGCAACAAAAGATCGCGCGCGAGATCGCCGCGGAAAAAGTGGGTTGCCAGTTGAAGCTTCTGGTTGAACAACCGCTGATTGCGCGGACCGAGGCTGACGCACCAGAGGTAGACACTCGGGTCATTCTTAAAGAACCCGCGCCGGTCGGTGAATTTGTTTGGCGCAAAATTCGCGGGTCCCGAGGTTACGATTTGCTGGCCTGACCAGATTGGTGATTGACAAGACAGTCTCGCTTTGAGAAACACGTTGCCCCTTTAGGGCAGGAGGAACCTTTTAGTCTTGTTGCATGGCTGATCTGAACGAACCCAAAAAAGAGACCGCCCCGAGTGCGTTGCCTTCGCGGACTGCGAACCAGCCGGCGCCGCTGGAAAAAGCAATCGCGAAACGGCCTCCCGCCCCCCCGATGGCGCAACCGCTTGCGCCCGTCAGGCCGCCGGCGATTTCGCCTGCAAGCGCGTCCCCGCCTCCACTCAAGCCAGCCGAGCCGTCGTTAGGCACGGTACCGGTGAACCGGGGCCCGGAAGCCGGTCCGCGCAAGGAAACAGCCCGGATCGCCTTGACCGCGGATTCTCCGACGAAGGCCACGGTGAAGCTGCCTGACCAACCCGCGAGCGTGCCACCGGCCGGCGTCATCCACGCTCCGGCTCCGCCATCCGCGGTTGCCAGGCCGCGCGCGTCGGGGTTACTTGAGTCGGTTCCAATGCGGCTTTGCTGGGCCTTGCTCGGCGTCTCCGCGTTGATCCTGCTGATTCAACTCTGGACTTATTTCTCTTAGAAAAATCATGGAAAACTCCGCCGCGGTAACGATCGATGAAGCCAATTTTGATAAAGAAGTCGTGAAGAGCCCGCAGCCCGTGCTGGTCGATTTCTGGGCTGAATGGTGCGGCCCATGCAAGATGATCGCGCCGCTCCTGGACGAGATCGCAAGGGAGAAAGCCGGTGCCGTCAAAGTCGGGAAGGTGAACGTGGACAATAACCAGAGTTTATCTTTCCGTTACAACATTCGCGCCATCCCGACGCTGCTCTTTTTCAAGGACGGACAGGTGCGTGACCAGATCACTGGAATGACGAGCAAGAAGGATTTGCTGAGCCGTCTCGACGCGCTCGCGTGAGAGGCGGTGCGGCGAAGCATAAAAAGAGATTCGAGAATCGTTACATCGTGAATCGTTAGCCAGTTGCGATTTGACGATTTAAGGATTCACGATTCATGGCTCCTCCCAAATTCGCGCTTGCCCGACTCCCTCGCCCTTAGTTAACGTCGCTTTCGCCTTGCGCATCATGTGTTGCCCGGCTTGATGTTACCCGTGCTTGCGAGCGAACTTCCGACGGCGAATTTTTCCGTCGCGGACCAACGATTGTCGATCGCGTTGCCAGGTAATGACATCAGTCCGGGCGACACTTTTTTCGTTGCGCTCCGCGTGGGCGGGCGGCCCGGCTCGGCGGTTATCCCTTTCGCGGCAAACTTCGAGGGTTCGACGATCTTTCTGCCGTTTCAGGCCGATCGACTTTATTTCGCGCGAGTCGGGAAGGAGGGCGGCAAATCGTTCGAACGGCGCTGGGAAAATTGGAAATGGAGCGAGCGACAGGAAGCGCCTGAAGACGTCGAATGGGACGCTGCAAGCGCCAGCCTGCGTCTGCCCAGAGAAGGGTTACCCGACAAACTGGCCGTCGCGGTTTATGTGAAAGATTTTCGGGACGGCAAGACGTGGGGATGCCTCAAAGCATCGCACGATCCCGCGCTGCTTCCCGGTGAGAGCGACAAATACATTCCGCACTATTGCGAAGTCGATCTCACCGCAAAGGATAAACCGACCATCAAGATTCGCGGCCGGCACGGCCAGGACGGAGTGCGGCCGCGTATCTATCAGCTTTTTGTCAGGCTATTCAGTAACACTAACGAAACCCGTCAGCCGAACGGCACCTTGGCCATAAACGGCGTGGGCAAATTCAACGACATTAATGACGCCGCCCTCGCCTCTCTGCAAAAGCTCGGCTTTTCCCATGTTTGGTTGACCGGTATCCTGCAACAGGCGACTGGCACCGATTACACCGACCTTGGCCAACCAGTCGATGACCCCGATCTTCTCAAAGGGATCGCGGGCAGTCCTTACGCGATCAAGGATTACTTCGACGTCTGCCCCGATTATGCAATTGATCCAAAAAAACGCCTGACGGAATTTAAGGCGCTGCTCGAACGCATGCATGCCCATCAACTAAGAGCATTGATTGACTTCGTCCCGAACCACGTCGCGCGCTGCTATCACTCCGATATCAGGCCGGCGATCGACTTCGGCGCGAAAGATGATCGCTCTCTCTTTTTCGATTCGCACAACAACTTCTTTTATCTCCAACCGGACATGGATGGGCCGCCCCTGAAAATGCCCACCTGGGAGAACGGCGTCGCCCTAAGTCCTACCTGTAAGTTGGAAGGGATGAAATGCGATGGTCGCTTCGACGGCGAGCTCGATCATGGCAAAGTCACCGGCAACAACGTTGTGAGTTGGAGACCCAGCCTTAACGATTGGTACGAGACGATCAAGCTGAACTATGGCTTCGATTTCACCGATCCGGCAAAGCAACGGCGTGCCTATCCCTCGGCCTGGCATCCCGACGCGCCAGTTCCCGACACCTGGACGAAGATGGATCAGGTGATCGCCTACTGGCAGGCGATGGGGGTTGATGGTTTTCGGAGCGACATGTCACACATGCAGCCGCCGGAGTTTTGGAAGTGGCTCATCGGTCGCGCCCGTGAACGCGTGCCTGACGTCTTTTTCGTGGGGGAGGCTTATGATAGCGACCCGGCCAAAGTTCCGGGTAGTGACCCGGTTATCTCGCAGCTTCATGGTGGGCAATCGAATGTGATGTTTGACCTGCTCGACGCCGGTTTCGACGCGGTTTACGACGATCCGAGTTACAAGGCCTTAAAGAACATCTACGACGGCCCGGGTTGGGCTAACGATCTCGACCATGCACGCTCGGACGATTTCATTTTCGAGAACTCGGTCCGTTATGCCGAAAACCATGACGAGGTCCGTCTTGCCGCCCGGGGAAACTGGGGCGGCCTGGGCATGACCGTCGGACGGGCGGTAACAGCCATTCTTTACGGTCTGGGGCGTGGCTCCGTCATGCTCTACAGCGGCCAGGAAGTGGGCGAGCCGGCGACGGGAGCGGAGGGATTCGGGGGCGATGACGCGCGCACCTCGATCTTCGATTACTGGTCAATGCCGGAGTTTGTGAAGTGGACAAACGACCACAAGTACGACGGCGGCAGACTTTCCGCCGAGCAGCGGAGTCTACGTGAGAGTTACGGGCGTCTTCTTGCGATCACCAATGAGCCGGCTTTTCGCGATGGCAGCTTCTTCGGTTTGAATCCGGCGAACAACCGGAACTCAAACTTTGGCCAGGTTAGCGCCGAGTCGGCCGGCGGCCATTGGCTTTATGCGTTCCTGCGTTTTGACCTTGTCTCGCGCCAGCGTTTCCTGGTCGCGGTGAATCTTCATCCGAAAGAAGAGCTAAAAGAAAATCGCATTTTCTTTCCGAGGGAGGCAATCGAGTTTCTGCGCTTCGCATTTACCGAAGAGAGGACACTTCGCCTGGCGGAGCGCTTAAGGGGCGACCTCGAGTTAATGACCCACTGCTCGGCGCTTTCCGGCCCGGATGGGCTTGGGCTGCCAGGGTTGGCGCCACTGACCGCTTATTTTTTCGAGATCAAACTACCTCATGAGTAGCCCTGCGCGATCGCATTCCGTGCTCGCCGCAAAAGCGGACGAGCAGTTACAAACCGCTGACCTGCTCCAGGACTTTCATCGCCGCGTTGTGACCGGGAATACCGCTCACCGCGCCGCCTCGCTGGGCACTCGACCCACAGAGATAGACGTTTTCGAACTCGGTCTCGACGCCCCATTTCCCGACATCCTCTTTTGTTTCGGCAAAAGGAAACGTCAGAGCCGTCTGGAAGATATTGCCATGATAGAGCCCGAGCGCATCTTCGATGTCGACCGGACTTTTGCTTTCGATGCAAAGACTCCCATCGCTCGCTCGTGCCAGGCAGTCCTCGAGGGGTTCGGCCAACCAGCGGTTTATTCCTTTGACAAACCTGGCCTGGGCCTCCTCCCTCATCACGGCATTGTCGTGGGCGAATAGCTTCCAGGGAGTGTCGATTCCAAAGAGGGTCAAGGTATGAAAGCCTCTGGTTTGCAAATCGGGAGACAGAATGCTGCTATCAGTAAGCGAGTGGCAGTAAATCTCGCCCGGCAACCTCTCTGGCAGCCGGCCTTGTGCGGCTTGCCGATAGCTGGTCATCATTTGGTCGTAGCCTTCATCGATGTGAAAGGTGCCACCGAAGGCATCCGTCGCGCTATGAGTGGTATCCTTCAGCCTTGGCAACCGCTGCAGGAGCATGTTGATTTTGAAGACCGAACCTTCGTTCATCGGGTCGGGTTGATAGGCTTGGCCGAGAAATTTCGTGAGCACATTGAGGCCAAAGTTAACAAGGAGAAACCGCGTCTCGACGGCCCGCATCTTGCCGGCAATCTCAAATTCCACAGTCCGTCTCCCGGTCGAGAGATCGAGACGGCGCAGACCCACGCCGCTCAGCATTTCAGCGCCGTGTTTGCGCGCCGCCTGCTCCAGTTCGCGCGCGATGTTTCCCATCCCTCCCACCGGTACCTTCCATTCGCCGGTCTTGTTCCCGATAAGGTGGTAAAGGAAACAGCGGTTTTGCAGTAACGATTCATCATGCGGATGGGTAAAGACTCCGATCTTTCCGTCCGTCAGAACCAGTCCACGAACCAAATCGTCCTGGAGATAGCGTTCGATCGCGCACCCGAGCGGCTCTTCCACCAGGCTGCGCCACGCGTTGCGTCCGGTGTCGCTTGCCTCCAAGTGACGGCGAAGGTCCTCCTTTCTCGGAAGCGGTTTGAGCATAGTGTCCCAGACGTGCTCGGCCAAGACTCCAGCCAGGCGGTAAAACCGTTTCATGCCGGCAAACTCCGCCTCACTTCCGGTCAGCTCAGCCATGGATCGGCGGCTAACCTCTTCCGAGACATTACTAAGGAGCAGACCGCCAAAACCGCTATTTCTAACATAGGGTGTATAGGACGCGGTCATACGCCGTCGTAATTCGAGATTCAGATCCAGGTCCCGGATGATTTTGTGCGGGAAGAGGCTAACGAGATAGGCGTAGCGCGAAAGCCAGGCATCGTAATCCGGGAAGACCTTTTGCGAAGTCGTAGCGCCGCCGATGTAATCATTCTTCTCCAGCAGAACCACGCTTAACCCAGCGCGCGCCAGGTAGGCGGCGGCCACCAACCCGTTGTGGCCGGCACCTAGAATAACGACGTCGTATTTTGCTTCCATGCAGAAGTTTCTTCTTTGGGTAGGGCGATTCAAGTTCTGCGCGGGCGACACGCATAAATCACCGTTGTCGAAATCAAACTCAATGGGATAGCGACCGCGGGAGAGTAAATCGCCACCCGGAAAACGAACGACCGATAAAAGAGGAAGCCGTGGAACGCCGATGCCACGCGGAAGGCGGGTGGAAGCGTGACCAGGAGCGTGATGACGATAATCGCGAACCACAAGAGATAACGCCAGCCGTCGGTTTCAGAGTCAGTGGAAGGAGTGGTTGGTCTGCGACGCAACCACCACCAGTAGGCAAAGACCACAATCGCGAAACCGATCACCGTGCTTATTTCCTGGAGGACGAGGTAGACGTGAATGGTGGTTGAGGGCAGGTGAATGGCCGGTTTCTGCAGCCAGGCGATTCGATCGACAAACCAGCCGTGTTCATGGGTAAACGCATCCCAGAAGTTATGGGTCCAGGCGCCCAACAAGAGTGAGAGCATGAGGATAGCCCAGCGCGTCAAACTGACGGGAAACACTGGGCAAAGCGGCAGGAGAGCCTGTCGGTGGGGAGATGGGAGTGCATAAGAAATTGGCCGGCTGAAAAGATAAATGGCGAACAACAGGATTACACCACAAGGCAGGCAGGCAAAAAAGCTTCCCGCCAGGGTGTGGGCATAGTCTGCGAGATCGAAGCGACCGACGTAGTAACCGACATCCGGCGTCGTGCTGCCGACGAGCAGGGCGGCAAAATCCAGCGGCTTTGGCGTAAAGCGCCGCAAGGGTAAGACAGCAGCCGGATGAGAAAGTGTCCAAGGCATGATGGTGCTCCGAGGTTACCTGACCTTCTCGGCAACAATTTCCAGGACGAGCGGCGTAATTAACAACGAATTTGGATTCCTCCCGGCCTCGGTCACGTCCTTCATCACTTCCTGGGCGAAGCGGGCGTCAATCCGGCCTAACTCTTGTAATCGGGCCAGACCGATCCCGACAAAGGAAGCCGGCCATTGCCACATGTAGTCAGCTGGCCCGACACAATAGATCCGAGGCAGAGCCGAGCGGACGACAAAGCCGTTTTGCGCAAGATAGACCGGCAAATCCAAACCGACATCGGCCTTCCCGCCGGCGGCTTTCCAACTGGCTTCGACCTCCTGCGCGAAACGTTCCTGACTTGGGAGACGAGGAATAAAACGCCAGGTCAGGTAATGAGCATATTCGTGGAAGAGTGCAACGCTCCCGGTCGGCATGACGTTGGCAAGCTTCTGCACAAGCAGGGCCGGATCCGTGACAAAGGAAGCTACCCAGCGGCACCATGAGAAATCGTAGGAGTCGTTGGGCAAATCCTCCGTCATCAGGTCCAGTTCATGGATTTCCACGTTATTCAACTCGCGCGCGCGGCGTCGTTCCTCCAGGGCACGCACAAAATTACTCGAACGCTCGACCGCCACCACCTTGCCCGTCGGGCCGACAATCTCAGCCAAGTCCGTCGCTGCGTAACCTGGTCCGGCGCCGATATCGAGCACACGGCGGCCGACGGTGATGCCAGCTTTCTGCCAGCAATCCAGCGCGATGGGACGCCAGATCCGGTGTTGCAGTCCGAGCCGTGCCAACTCCTCGTCGTGCGTTCCAAGGACGTAATCGCGTTCCGTCGCCATGCTCGGAACCATTCCATTGGTTGAGCGATTTCCCCAACCGATTTTTCGGCCGGGCGAATCCGGTCGCGCCGCTTTTGCCGCGTTAACGCAGGCTGGTGAACGATCTCACCCTCGTGAAGACGAAGGTCGCAGCGACCTTCGCGCCGTCGGACGCGGTATCGTCGACATGCACCTTGCCGGCGAGATGGTCGGGCTTGTTCGTTGTGAGCGTAAACGCCTCCCCGTCGGTCCCGCCCGAATACTGCACGAGTTCGTGATTCAATCGGACGGCGTAGGCCAGATGGCGGGCGTCGCTGAAATCGACCATCGCGCCATCTTCCAGTGCGCGGTCGGCGTCGGA
Organism: Chthoniobacterales bacterium; assembly: GCA_050736975.1. GTDB lineage: Bacteria > Verrucomicrobiota > Verrucomicrobiia > Chthoniobacterales > UBA10450 > Palsa-1392. The sequence continues at coordinate 23,154 of JBOHXL010000055.1, forward strand.
AAACGTCTTGGCCGCCTTGATCTTCGCCCCGATATCGACACTCGACAGATAGAGCCGCAGGACAGTCTTGCTCGGATCCATCTCATCCGGCCCGCGAACCAGAAACCCATATTTCACCGTCCCCTTGGCCGCTTTGAAACTGATCGTTCCACTCGCACTATCACCCGCCAGCGCGAGCGTCGACCAAGCCAGCGATATCGCTGACACAACAAGGGAATCGCATTCCTTCATGGTCAAGAAGTCAGTGGGACAGAAAGGGGAGTAGTTGCAAAATTCACGAGTTGAACGCGCGTGGCGTGCTCTAAGTAGTCGAACGTCGCCGACGACGAGAAAAGTAATCGATCGTCCAAGTAATCCCAAAGATCACACCAACCGCAATGGCAACAAAAACGATCGAGACCACAAAAGGATGTCGATAAAAGACTGTTTCGAACATATCGCTGAGTGTCGGTTGGTACTGTATAACACCCACACCATCTGAGAAGTTCACCATAAAAGTCCGGTCATCCAGGCGATAAGGGGCATGATAGAGAGTCCAAAGACTTATCGTCGCAGTTTCCTGCGGGAGTAACGCTCCTATCACTATCTTTCCCGTTGTTCTCAGAGAGGAAGCTGCACTGCCAGGCCGCTCTAACACAGCGACTCCTTGATATGGTTCTATTAGTTCGATACCGGTCGCCTGTTTTGTACCCGTATTCTGGATCGTGATAACTGCGAAGCCCTCATACCGTGGCGGCAAACCCCGATAGGCCTCCTCCCACCCTTGAGTCGAATAGTCGCGCACGG
>JBOHXL010000056.1:0-26295 GCA_050736975.1 Chthoniobacterales bacterium
GCTGCATAACTTCCGTCGACTCGTCGTGCGCTGGGAATATCACGCCGATAACTATCTCGCCTTTCTCCACCTAGGCTGTGCCATTATCCTTCTCAGACATTTATGAGATGGCTTCTAGATTCATTTAGCTTGGGATGACCGGCACGGGAGCTGTCAAGCGATGCTCTGGAGACTGGCGACGGTAATCACGTTCACACCCCGGTGGCTGCTGCTGCACTGGGCGAGGATTAGGCGAATGCCCACGTATTAGCACGGTACGCGTATCCATCGGACTCAGGGCAATCACGCAGAGATGCAACGGTGGTTTGACGCGCTTTGCAAGCACATTGGGCCGACCGTGTCTCCGGGTGGGGCTGCCGTTTACGCCGGGGGTCAGTCGAGCCGGCGTTTCTGTCCCGCACAGTCCGGAAAATGATGAATATGCGCGATGCAGGGTTCGAACCTGCGACTTCTTGCGTGTGAAGCAAGCGCTCTACCACTGAGCTAATCGCGCCAATGCAGACGTGATCCACCTTTGCCAAGGCTGCGGCGTGACCCGTAATTGACGAGTGACGGGGTGGCGAGTCAAGAAGAACGAAGGCTGACTTGGAACTACTACGCTTCCTCGGCGGCAACGGCCAGCGCGAGCGGCGCTGTTTGCGCGTTCGGGTGAACTTTGCGCCTCGGACGGAAGTAGGGGGCACGCGTGGAAAGCACTTCGCGGAAATAAATCGCGACGCAGACCAACAGAACGCAGGATGCGATCGGCCGAATGTGCTCGAGGAAATCGATCGTCGAGAGGGTCGGGCCGAGCTTTTTGTCCATCAAAAGCACATGCGTAATCATCATGGCGCTCATGATGGAGAAAAGGAAATGCAAGACGGCGAGGCGTCCGCTGACCCCGAGCGCGACGGCGCTAAGGACCGCCCCCCACAGGAGATAACGTTCATGCATTTGCGCGAGGAGCGCGAACATCAGCAACCAGGGAGTGGCGATAGCGATAAGTAAACGGGGATCGCGCCGGCGGGCGTGGCGCGCGGCGCCAAGCGCGCAGAGCACGAGAGTCGCGAGATAGAACAGGCGAAGGGTCCATTGCAGAGTGAAGGCAAATTCAAGTGGTCCCAGATGAGCCGACCAAAACGGGGTCTTGAGCGAGAGATTCCATTGGGAGAGGAGGGAAGGGAGGTTGTAGCAGGAGCTGATGAAGAGATAGGGATAGCGTTCGCTGCCGTAGAGGTAGCCAATCCTCAACCAGGCAAAGCTCCCGTTGCCGATCGCCCCGACGGCAAACGCGGCGGCCGCGGAGAGGCCCGCGGTCCACGCCCAGGTGTTTGGCGAAGCCCGGTGCCGGAGAATCGCGGCTATGATCAGGGCAACCGTCGCCACGATGGCCCAGGCCGAGAAGCTACGCAATAACCAGGGCGAAACGACGACCGCAAAGGTGGCGAGAAAGCCCGCCAGGACGCGCCCGGCGCGCACCCAGCGTTTTTGCCAGAGCGGCCAGAAGATAAAAAAAGGCGCGACGAACAGGAGCTGGCCCTTGAGCATCGCGCCGAGAGCGAGCAGACAGCCGCACCAAAACCAGCGCCTCGTTAAGGCCGCGAGCGCGGCGAACAAGTAGAAGGGCAAGATCCAGACGTCCCACTGTGGCCAGGCATGGGCGTCGAGGATGAGCGATGGTTCGAGCCACGCGACGCTCCCCGCGAGCAGGCCGCAGGCCCAGCCGCGCTCGGCCGGCGGAAGACGATGCAACCAGCTGGAGTCGGTCGCGCCCGAGGCCCGGCGCACCCCCAACCTGACGAGCAGGAAGATTCCCAGTGCCGTGACCAGTTCGCAGAGCGTGTTGACGAGAAGAAGCGGCTCCACGTAGGCGGGCGTTCCATCTTCGGCTCCAGGAAACTTTGCCCGCACTTGCCTGGCCCAGATCGACATCACGAAGAGCCGCAACGGCGGGTAATCCAGGTAATAATTATTCTCGTAGGCATCGGATTCTACCCTGTCGTAGAGGCCGAAGTAGCCGCGCACAAAGACGGGCCACGAATCCGATCTGGCGCGCGGCGAAAGCCGGTGACCTTCGGCCAGGGTTTGCGTTCCCCAATAGAAGCCGTTCACGATGTCGCGCTGAAAACGCAGATGGGTGGTCTTTCTCCATGTGTCCTGGCGCAGGACAACCCCGCCGGCGAGAATGACGAAGATGGTCAGGCCCAGAAGGATTCGCCGGAACCGAGCCGACGCAAAAATCTTGGCGGAAAAACGGCGCCGCTCCATCAGGGGCTGACCATCGGCGCACAGAGCCGCGGTCGCAAATTAAAGATCGCCCCCCCGGGAAGTCGTTAGGCGCGGGCCGCCAGGATTTCGTCAAACATGCAGAGGAAGCGACGAATCTCGAACGGTTTGGTCAGGTAATTGCGCGCGCCGGCGGCGAGCATGCGTTCGATCTGGCTGGGCGTGGCGTCGGCGCTGATCACGATCACCGGCGTGTCGGCTGTGGCCGGCTGCGCCTGTAAACTCTTGAGGACCTGGCTGCCATGGGTATCGGGAAGGTCAAGATCGAGCAGCACCAGGTGGGGCGGGTTTTCCCGCGCCATCGCGAGCGCCTTTTCACCGGTTTCGGCCCACGCCAGGTCGGTCCCGGGACGGTCGCGCAGCACGTTCTCGATCAGGCGAAAATTTGGTTCGCTGTCTTCGATACAAAGCACCCGCGGGTGGACGCCGTTCTTTGACGCTCCATTGGCCACGGATGTTTTTTCCGGCGGGAGCGGGACGATTTTTTGCTCTGCTTCCGGCGTCATCGGCGGTGCGGAAAGCTCTTCCGTCTGCTCCCGGGCGCGCTGCATTTCCTGGACGGATTTGAGCAATTGCTCGCGCAGCACTCTGATCTCGAGCTGCGCGAGGCGCAGCTCCTGGCGAAGGCGGTCATTGTTATCAGTATTCATGATTTATCTTTAGAACGACGCCATTTTTAGACCCGATGGCTCGTCGTCGACCGGGTAGCGCAACTTCTTCGCCATTTCGAGGTCGCGGCGCATTTTGTTCTTGTGGGTACAGAAAAGGAGCGCGGTTTCTTCGGAGATTAAATCTTCTTCGAAGGCGCGCATGAGCGACTGGTCGAAGCTGTGCCAGCCGAGGATGCCACCGGCTTCGATGATCTCCTGGAAAGTGCGATTTTCGGTTTCACCGTAAAGCAGAGTCTCGCGCGTGCGCAGGCTGCTGCCCATGATCTCGGTTACGAGTAGACGGTCGCCGCCGAGCTTGTTTACCAGGCGCTGGCTCACGATATAACGCAACGTGTCGGCCAGTCGCTCGCGAATCTGTTTGGCTTCGTCAGTCGTGAAAAAACCGAGGATGCGATTAATGCTCTGGCCGGCGTTGATCGTATGAAGAGTGCTCATTACGAGGTGCCCGGTTTCCGAGGCAGAGAGGGCAATTTCCATCGTGTCGCGGTCGCGAATTTCGCCGAGCAGAATGACTTTCGGCGCCTGGCGCAAGGCGGCGCGCAAGCCGGTTGCGAAGTCGGGAAAATCCTTCCCCAGTTCCCGCTGGCTGAAGGCCGCCCTGGCGGGCAGGTGAACAAACTCAATCGGATCCTCCAGCGTCACGACGTGGACTTCCTCCGTCCGGTTGATCTCGTTCAACATCGCGGCCAGCGTCGTCGTCTTGCCGCTGCCGGTGCTGCCGGTGATGAAGATGATGCCGAACTTCTCCTTGACCATCTCGCTGAAAATGGGCGGTAAGCCTAACGACTCGATCGACGGCACCTGCGATTGCAGCTTGCGCATCGCGATGCCGGTGTGGCCGTTCTGCCGATAGATGTTGACCCGGAAGCGCGCGACGTCGGCGAGCGCGAAACTGGTGTCGCAGGAACCGGTCTCGGCGAGATCGGAGCGAAGCCGGGGGCTGTCGCCGATGAGCAAAGTGGCCATCGCCTCGAGATGCGCCGGTTGCAGGGTGGCGTCGGGCCCTTCCATCGGCAGCTCCTGCAACTTGCCATAGCGTTCGACCAACGGCGGTTTGCCGTTGAGAAAGAGGCAGTCGGAGACGCCTTCGCCGCATTGCAGCATGGCGCTCAGAATTGCTTGCAGATCTTCGTGGGTCATTTTTAAAAAATACTACTGGCGGGGGACGGTCTTCCCGGCCCCGCACTTTCAATGGTCCCTCTTGAGTGCAGGATTTGTTCCATCGACGGGGCGAAATCAGGGCCGCTTGCGAATTGCGGCCCGGCAATTATCTAGAAGCATGTCCGAACACAAAATGACGCTCACCTGGAAGCGCGCCACGCCCGACTTCGAGTACAAAACCTACAATCGCGATCACACCTGGAGCTTCGACGGTGGCCACGAAATGCAGGCCACGGCCGCGCCGGTTTATCTCGGCAACCCGAAGCTGGTCGATCCCGAGGAAGCTTTCGTCGCTTCGCTCTCCAGTTGTCACATGCTCACCTTCCTCGCGGTCGCGTGTAAGAAAAAATTCCTGCTCGACGAATACGTTGACCAAGCCGTCGGGCACATGGAAAAAAACGCGGAAGGCAGACTCGCCATCACGCGCGTCGAACTGCATCCCAGGCTAAAATTTTCCGGCGACAATCAGCCGACCGAGAAGGACATCGAAGAGATGCACCACTTCGCGCACCAGAACTGTTTCATCGCCAACTCGGTCAAGACCGAGGTAACGGTGGCGCAATAACCCTCGAACTCTTCGACCGCGGACTACGCGGATGTCTCGGATGGAAGAACTTTGTCCGTCTTCCCTCTTCTCCATTCGTGTTATCCGTGAGATCCGTGGTCTAATCCTTCCTTAATGAGCAGCAACGACCCGCAGCGCATGGAAAAGATTGTCAGCCTGTGCAAGCGGCGTGGCTTTATTTTTCAGGGGAGCGAAATCTACGGCGGGCTGAACGGCGTTTGGGATTACGGCCCGCTTGGCGTGGAATTGAAGCGCAACCTGAAGGACTATTGGTGGCGCGTGATGGTGCGCGAGCGCGATGATGTCGTCGGAATGGACGGCGCGATTTTGACCCATCGCGCGGTCCTGAAAGCGAGTGGACACGAGGACACTTTCAGCGACCCGATGGTCGATTGCCGCACCTGCAAGGCGCGGCTGCGCGCGGACCAATTGCCGGAGAAGAATGGGGTCAGGCAGTGCCCAAATTGCGGCGGCAAGGATTTGACCGAAGCCCGTCCTTTCAACCTCATGTTCTCGACCCAGATGGGTGCGTCGGTCGACCCTGATGCGATCGCCTACCTGCGACCGGAAACGGCGCAGTCGATTTTCGTCCAGTTCAGGAACGTGCTCGATACCTCGCGGAAGAAGCTGCCCTTCGGGATCGCACAGATAGGGAAGGCCTTTCGGAACGAGATCAACCCGCGTAACTACATCTTTCGCTCGCGCGAGTTTGAGCAGATGGAGCTGGAATATTTTTGCCGGCCGGAGCAGGGGATGAAGCTGCTCGATTACTGGCTGGAAGAGCGGCTCAAGTTCTACGAAAACATTGGGCTCCCGCGCACGAAGTTGCACGTCCTGACCGTGCCCGACGCCGAGCGCGCCTTTTACTCGAGGGGCACCTACGACATCGAATACGAGTTTCCCTTCGGCCGGCAGGAGCTCGAAGGCGTAGCTTACCGGACCGATAACGATCTTACCCAGCACCAGACCGCGAGCGGCAAACCGCTGGATTATTTCGATGAAGAAACCAAGCAGCGCTTTGTTCCACACGTGATCGAGCCGAGCGCGGGCGTCGACCGTACTGTCCTCGCGCTGATTTGCGAGGCCTACGACGAGGAAACGGTGACTGACGAGAAAGGCAAAAGCGAAACGCGCATCGTGCTGCGTTTTCATCCACGCGTCGCGCCGATCAAGGCCGGTGTTTTTCCACTTTTGAAAAACCAGCCCGCGCTGGTGGAAAAGGCGAGAAATGTCCAGGCGTTGCTCCGGCCGCACATGAATGTTTTCTACGACGAAACGGGTGCAATCGGTCGCCGTTATCGACGCCAGGACGAGGCCGGGACGCCGTATGGAATCACGATCGATTTCGAGACGCTGGGCGAACGCGATCCGGCGCTGCGGGACACTGTCACCCTGCGACATCGCGACAGCATGGAGCAGGAACGGGTGGCGATCAGCGATCTGCCCGCGCGCTTGATGAACGCCATCGCGTAAGCCCATGTCGGCGGTCGAGTCGGCCATGAACATCGAAGACTTCCGCGAATATTGCCTAAGGAAACCGAACGTGACGGAAGGCACGCCCTTCGGCGAGGACACGCTCGTTTTTAAGGTCGGCGGAAAACTCTTTGCCCTTGCCTCGCTCGATGACGTTCCGCCGCATGTAAACTTGAAATGCGATCCCGAGCGCGCGCTCGATCTGCGCGATCGCTATGAAGAAGTGCAGCCCGGCTACCATATGAACAAGAAGCACTGGAACACGATCGAATTGGGCGGCCGGATTCCGGAGGCCGAGCTGCGCGAAATGATCGACCACTCCTATGATCTGGTCGTCACGCGTCTGGCGAAGCGAGGGTAGCGCAAGCTTTCGGCTTGCCGCGTGACGAATCGCCCATGCTGGAAACTCGCGCTATCTTGGATGCAGCACTGGACGCAGTTCAACTTCGCCAATTTCGAGGTGTAGCGCCTCGCGCGCGACCTCGAGAAAAACATCGGGCGGATCGGTTAACGCGACCGAAAGTTCTCCTCTCGCTGTCGGGGCCGCCCGCAAATTCTCCCGGGCCAGCAACTGCGAGACAGCCTGGGCACAGTTCTCCGCCGAGTCCACCAACTGGACGGTTTCCCCAAGAAACTCCGCGATCGTTCCGGACAGAAGCGGGTAATGCGTGCACCCGAGCACGAGGGTGTCGATTCCAGCCTCAACCAGCGGCTGCAAATATTGACTGACGACACGATCGGTGATCGCACCGGAGAGCCAGCCTTCTTCGATTAGGGGAACAAAAAGCGGACAGGCGCAGGCCGAGATGCGCAACGCGGGATCGAGCGCATGGATGGCACGCTCGTAAGCCCCGCTTTTGATCGTGGCGCGCGTCCCGATTACACCGATATGCCCGTTGTGCGTCGCCGCGAGCGCGGCTTCCGCTCCTGGCCGGATCACTCCAATGACCGGCACCGGTATGCTCGATTCGAGGGTCGCGAGGGCGAGGGCCGAAGCGGTATTGCAGGCGACGACGATGGCCTTGCAGTTTTCCTCGAGCAACATGGCGGTGATCTCGAGGCTATAGCGCTCGACCGTTGCGGCGCTCCGGCCACCGTAAGGAACCCGGGCGGTGTCGCCCAGATAATGAATCGATTCGTTAGGCAAAAGCGCTCGCAGCGCCCGCACCACCGTAAGTCCACCGATGCCCGAGTCGAAGACGCCGATTGGTCGTTCCCGGGTAGCGCTCCCGGATAAGCGGGCATTCATCTATTTCGACGTCTGAATGGCAGCGGAGGGGGTCGGCGCCGATTTGACCGCCCCGGGCGCGGCTGCGCCTGTCGACCTCGTGATCGAGTGTGCATGGGGACTCAGGCTTCTCGCGGCCGCGACGGTCGCCGGAAAGGTGGGATGGAAATTGATCGCTCGATTATAGATCGTGACCGCCTGGGCGATCGCGTCGCCCAGGCGCTGTCGATATTGCGGCGTGGCGATGTGCGCGCCTTCAACCGGATCATTCAGGAAACCGGCCTCAACCAGCACAGCCGGGACTTTGATGTCGCGCAGGACGTGGAAACGCGCGTGGCGCACGCCCCGATCGAAAACGGAAACGCGCGACAGAATCGAGCCTTGGATGGCGGCAGCGAGTGCAATGTTAGCCGGGTCGTGTCTGTTTCCCTCGCACCAGCGCGTTTCGCCACCCGAAGGGTGTTCCTCATTCGAAGCGTTGGAAGGCACACCCGCCGGGGCCAGCGCGTAACTTTCCACCCCGGAGCCGCCCGGGCCGGAATTGAAATGGATGCTGATGAAAACCGCGTTGGGGAACTGATTTGCGAACGCCACCCGCTCTTCCAGCGAGACAGTCCGGTCGCTGGAGCGGGTCATCTCCACCTTGAACCCGGCGCGCAACAATCGTTCGCGCGCAGTCAGCGCGACGTCGAGCGCATAGGTTTTCTCGTTGCCCCGCGGCCCGGTCGTACCGCTGTCCGCCCCACCGTGCCCCGGGTCGAGCACGACGGTGTCGACCGGCCGGGCGCTGCTGATTCGATTGGGTCGCAGGACGGGCTCGACGATTTTTGAAATGTCCGCGACCGAGATCAGGTCTTCGTCGGCATGAGCGAGGAGCGGGTAATCACTGAAGAAGCGCACGCCGTTAATGTAGAATTCACTCGTCCCGGCCTCGGCCCGGATTCCGCGTCGATCCGCCCGCAACGAATCCGCGCGGCTTACCCGGCTGAATCTGGCAAGATGATAGAACTGCGCCACGTTGGCAAAACTCACGTAATCGCGGCCATCGGCGCGGATGACGTTCCAATCTTCGGCCGGAGCGAGCCTGACCAAAGCAAGCAGGAGCCCGCCAGCCAGGATAAATTGAAGGCGTCGCACAACTCCAACCTGCCGAGCGCTTCCCCCGCTCGCAAGCGTCGGGTAGAGAAGCTTCCAGCTTACCGCCCGACGAATGTCACAAGCTCGCCGCTGGACGAGTCCGTCCGACTGGTGGACTGGAAGCTCGCGCTATCCCAGGTGCACGCCGGTCGGCGCGGTAAATTTGGATTCCGCCGCGGTGCCCGTATTGATCGTTGCTGCTGGCTCGAAAAGCACGACCTCCGCTTCCTCATCAGCCGCGGTGCGGTGCTCCACGCCGCGCGGAACGACGAGAAATTCTCCCTCGCTCAACTCGACGACCCGGTCGCGAAATTCGATCCGCATCCGTCCGCGCCAGACAAGAAAAAGTTCATCTTCCTGCACATGATGATGCCAGGGAAATTCGCCCCGGAATTTCACCAGCTTCACTTCCTGGCCGTTCAATTCCCCGGCGATCTTGGGCCGCCAATGTTCCGCGAACGCCCCGAATTTTTCCGCCAGGTTTACCTTCTCCATCGCCCGATTTTAGCACATCCGCGGCACGCCTTTTCGTTTTGCAATCGCCCTGCGCTCTTCGATGATTGCTCCCCATGGCGGAACTTTCCAAGGCTTACGAACCGCAGGCGGTCGAGGCGAAATGGTACGCGCGCTGGCTGGCGGACGGTTGTTTCACGGCCGATCCCGCGTCGCCGAAGCCGGCCTATGCCATTGTCATTCCACCGCCCAATGTGACTGGCGTTCTGACTCTGGGCCATGTCCTGAACAACACGATCCAGGACATCCTCGCGCGCCGGGCCCGCATGTTGGGGAAGGAAGTCCTTTGGCTGCCGGGTGTCGATCACGCCGGGATCGCCACCCAAACCGTGGTCGAGCGCAAAATTCGCAAGGAAGAGGGCAAGACCCGGCGCGATCTGGGGCGCGAGGAATTTCTTCGCCGGGTCTGGGAATGGAAGGAGAAGCACGGTGGCATCATCATCGAACAACTGAAGCGGCTCGGCTGCTCCTGCGACTGGTCGCGCGGGCGTTTCACGATGGACCCCGAGTACTCGGGCGCGGTGCAGCGCACCTTTGTCGATCTCTACCGCAAAGGGCTGATCTATCGCGGGCGGCGAATGGTGAACTGGGATCCGGTTGCGCTTACCGCGCTCTCCGACGAAGAAGTCATCCCGACGCCGCAGAAATCCGCGCTCTATTATGTGCGCTACGAGTTGGTCGACGAACCCGGAAGTTATCTCGAAGTCGCGACGACCCGCCCGGAGACGATCATGGCCGACGTCGCGCTGGCCGTGCACCCAGAGGATGCGCGTTACCATTCGTCGTTAGGCAAAAAAGTCTGGCGCCCGCTCGATCGTGCGCCCTTGCCCGTGATCAGCGATGCCGGGATCGATCCGGAATTCGGGACGGGCATTCTGAAGGTGACCCCGGCACATGACAAGCTCGATTTCGAGATCGGGCAGCGGCACGGCTTGCCGGTGATCGACGTCCTGCATCCGAACGGCCGGATCAATTGCGCCGGCGTTCCGGAGCTTGATGGTCTCGATCGTTTCGCGGCGCGGAAGAAAGCGGCCGAACTGCTCGCGGAGCGCGGGCTGCTGGCGAAGGAACAACCGCATGAGAGCACGGTCGGGTTCAGCGAGCGGGCCGGCGTTCCGATCGAGCCGCGCCTGAGCGAGCAATGGTTCCTGAAGTACCCAAAAGTGGAGGAAGCGCGCGCCGCAGTCGGGCCTGACGAAAAAATTCGCTTTCGTCCGGAGCGCTGGGAAACGGTTTACCAGCATTGGCTGGAGAACATTCAGGATTGGTGCATCAGCCGCCAGCTCTGGTGGGGCCATCGCATCCCGGTTTGGTACAGGGTGGCGGAAGCTTCCAGCTTGCAGCCTGACGAATCGCGCAAACTCGCCCCTGGACGAGGACGTCCGACTGGTGGGCGAGAAGCTCGCGCTACCCTGGGCCTGCCGGATCGCGGCAACATCCACGTCGACCTCGATCCGCCTGCTGATCCAGAAAACTGGACACAGGATCCCGATGTGCTTGATACCTGGTTCTCGAGCTGGCTTTGGCCGTTCGAGACGATGGACATGGAGACGCGCAAGAAATTTTATCCGACGAACGATCTCGTGACCGCACCGGACATCATTTTTTTCTGGGTCGCGCGCATGATCATGGCCGGGCTGGAGTTTACCGGCGAGGTGCCATTCCACGACGTTTTCTTCACCGGCCTGATTCGCGACGCGCAGGGGCGAAAGATGAGCAAGTCGCTGGGCAACTCGCCCGACCCGCTCGACCTGATCGGGAAGTATGGCGCGGATGGCCTGCGCTTTGGTCTGATGCGGATCGCGCCGAGCGGCCAGGACATTCGCTTCGATGAGAAGCAAATCGAGGAAGGGCGCAATTTTGCGAACAAGGTTTGGAACGCCGCACGTTTCCGGCAAATGCAGGGTGGAGAAAGGGAAGGCGAGATCGATCCCAGGCGCCTGACGAGCGACGATAAATGGATCCTGTTGCGTCTCGACATTGCGATCCGCGCCGTGACTGAGGCGCTTCAGGACTACCATTTCAATGAGGCCGCGCAGGCGCTTTATCGTTTTTTCTGGAGCGAGTTTTGCGATTGGTACCTGGAAGCGAGCAAAGCGGTGCTTGGGATCGCGGACGCGACGCCGAGGGCGCGCAAAACCAACACGCTGGCGGTGATCGACTTTGTTCTCGGCCACGCACTACGCCTGTTTCATCCCTTCATGCCGTTCATCACCGAGGAGCTTTGGCACGGGCTGGGGTTTAATTGTGATCTGCCGAAAGCTCAGGGTGGGCAGACGATCCAGTTCGCCCACTGGCCGCAACCGCTGGACGACGATTTCAAGAAACACTACGGCCTCACGCCTAACGACGAACAATTCGCCAACGCCAAATATGAAACCGTGACCGCGGGCCGGCGGCTGCGACGCGATTTCCACATCGCATCGAACAAGAAAGTCGCCTTCGTGCTCGTCCCGTCGAAAGACTTGCCGGACGAGGAAGCCGCGGTCTTGCAAATCCTGCTTAATGCCGAACGGCTCGACCTTCCGCGAAAGTATGAAGCGACCAAGGGAACCCCAACCGCGCTCACTCCGCTCGGCGAGCTTTATTTGCCGCTGGAAGGTTTGCTCGATGTCGCGGCCGAGCGGCAACGCCTCGGGAAGGAAATCGCGAAGGTCGAAGCCGAACTTGTGACGGTGCGGAAGAAACTGGCGAACCAGAACTTTGTGACTAATGCGCCGGGCGAAGTTGTGGCCGAGCATCGGCAGCGGGAAAAGGATTTCGCCGAGCGTCTGGCGCAGCTCGAACGGATGCGCGATTCGTTAGGGTAGCGCGCGCTTCAGGGTGCGCGTTTCGACCGGCGGCAAGCTGGAAGCTTGCGCTACCCTGGCCCGGAGGGCCGCGTTATACTGGCCGCCGCGAAGATGATTCGGGCGACAAAATTTCTAGTCTGGTTCGGAATCGGATTCCTCGGCGCCATCGCCGTCGCGGTCATCGCCTTCGCCCGCGGCGAGCCGGTCAACGCGCTTTGGATCGTGACGGCTGGTCTCTGCAGCGCTGCCATCAGTTACCGTTTTTATAGCAAGTGGCTCGCGGCAAAAGTACTCGTGCTCAATGACGAGCGCGCCACACCTGCGCTGGTGGTGGATGATGGGAGAGATTTCGTCCCGACCAATCGCTGGATGGCGTTTGGTCATCACTTCGCGGCCATCGCCGGGCCGGGACCGCTCGTCGGGCCGGTGCTGGCGGCGCAGTTTGGTTACCTGCCCGGCACCCTGTGGATTCTGATCGGGGCAACGTTAGGCGGCGGCGTCCATGACATGATCGTTCTTTTCGCCTCGGTCCGACGCCGGGGCAAGACGCTCGGCCAGATGGTGAAGGACGAAATCGGCAATACTGTCGGCGCGCTTGCGCTCATCAGCGTGCTTTCGATCATGGTGATTCTGCTCGCCGTCCTCGCGCTCGTCGTGGTCCAGGCGCTGGCCAGCAGTCCGTGGGGTGTCTTCACCATGGCGATGACAATTCCGGTCGCGCTCATCATGGGGATTGGTCTTCGTTCCGGTCGCGTCGGCGTCGGTTGGGTAACCGTTTTTGGTTTGTTAGGCCTGCTCTGCGCAGTCTGGGGCGGACAGTTTCTCCCGCGGTTTCCGATCGTCGAAGGCTGGTTTCGTCACGGTCAGATATGGCTCGCCTGGGCCGTGATCATTTATGGTTTCGCCGCCTCCGCGCTGCCGGTCTGGCTGCTCCTCACGCCGCGCGATTATCTGAGCACATTCTTAAAACTGGGCGCGGTCGCGGCCCTCGCGGTCGCGGTCATGATCATCCATCCGACGCTGCAGATGCCCGCGCTCTCGCGCTTCATCGATGGGACCGGGCTGGTTTTCGCCGGACCGGTTTTTCCCTTCGTCTGCATCACGATCGCGTGCGGTGCGGTTTCCGGTTTTCATTCGCTGATTGCCTCGGGCACGACGCCGAAAATGCTGAAGCGCGAATCGCGCATTCGCGACATCGGCTACGCCGCAATGGTGACAGAGATGATGGTGGCGCTGATGGCGATTATCGCGGCCTGCGTCCTTTCGCCCGGGCAATATTTTGCGATCAACGCGAAGGGCACGCCGCAGGAAGTGGTGGCAAAGGTTTCCGCCGCGGGTTTTCCTGTCACCGAGGCCGAAATGCAGCACCTCGCGAACGATCTGGGCGAGAGCACGATGTTTGGACGCGCAGGCGGGGCGCCGACTTTTGCGGTCGGGATGGCGCACATGTTTGCCCGGATCTCGCCCAGCCCGACGGCGCTGGCGCTTTGGTATCACTTCGCGATCATGTTTGAGGCGCTCTTTATCCTGACGACGATCGATGCCGGGACGCGGGTTGGGCGTTTTCTGCTGCAGGACTTGTTAGGCCAGGTCTGGCGTCCGCTCGGCAACACGCGTGCATGGGGCGCGAACATTTTGGCCAGCGTGCTCCTGGTCAGTGCGTGGGGCTGGTTCCTTTATCAAGGGGTGCTCGATCCGTTAGGCGGAATCAACAGTCTCTGGCCGCTCTTCGGTCTGGCGAATCAGCTTCTCTCGGTTATCGCCCTCTGCCTCGGGACCACCCTGCTGATCAAGATGGGGAAGGTCCGTTATGTTTGGACCACGCTGGTTCCGCTCGTTTTCATGGCGGTGGTGACCTTCTCGGCCGGTTACCTGAAAATCTTTTCGCCTGATCCGAGGATCGGATTTCTGAGTGGCGCGCGGCTGGTGGACGCTCGAGTCGCGGCCGGGCCGACGAGCGCGGATTTTGCGCGCCAGGCGTTGATCTGGCGGATCGACGCGCTGGTCGCGCTCGCTTTTCTCGTTCTCGTTTTCCTGATCGTAACCGGCTGTGCCTGGCAATGGTGGCGCTTCCTGCGCGGGACGGAACCGGTGGTGTTGCATGAGAGCGAGTTCGTGCCGTTGGCCCGGCTGCAGGCCGTGGATCGTTAGGCCAAAAGATGCGCGAGAGAGAAATGCTTGCCGTGGTCGAAGCGCTGGCGAACCAACCGACGGCGCCGTTTCACGAGGAAGCAGTGCGTGCAGAAATCGAGCGGCAACTGCGCCGATGTCCGCACGTAAAGTTCGAGCGCGACCGTTTTGGAAGCGTGATCGCGCGTTACCGGCGAGGACGGCGAACGACCGCTGGTTGGGCCTTGGCCGCGCACATGGATCATCCGGGCTGGGCGCGGAGCAAGAGCGGCAGGATGAAATTTCTCGGTTCGGTTCCGGACCGATATCGGCAGGAGCCGAAGACGAAGTCGTTCGGCAATTTTGAGATGTGGGATCTGCCGCCCTTTCAGGTTCGCGATGGGCAGATTCATTCCCGCGCCTGCGACGATCTACTCGGCTGCGCAGAGATCCTCTGCGTCTTTCGAACGCTGGAGGAAATGGACGCGGCAGTGTATTGCGTCGGCCTTTTCACGCGGGCAGAGGAGGTGGGTTTCGTGGGCGCAATCAAGCTCGCGCAGGCCAGGATCCTGCCACGCAGCCTGACGATTCTGTCGCTCGAGACGAGCACGCCGCGCGGGTCGGCGGAAATCGGAAAGGGGCCGATCATTCGGGTGGGGGACAAGGTTTCGAGCTTCCACGGTCCCTCGACGGCGCGGCTGCTCAGCGTGGCGGGCGAGGAAAAAATTCCAGTGCAACGTTGCCTGCTTGATGGTGGGACTTGTGAAGCGACGGCCTATCAGCTTTATGGCTACACTTGCGCGGCTGCGAGCCTCGCGCTCGGCAACTATCACAATATCACGCCTGCGGGGACGGTCGCGGCCGAGTTTGTCGCGATCGATGATTTCGTCGGGATGGTCAGGTTGTGTGTGGCGGCGGTCTTGCGCGACCGGCCGGCCGGCGATCCGGCGCGAGCGTTGCGGAAAAGGCTGGAGGTCAACGCGCGGAGTTATCGCGAATATTATTGAGCGAGACGCGTGCTCGCGCGGCGCAGCGGGAAACGTCGATCGTTACTTGCGGCGTAACGGCACGACGATTTCAGAATCCTGATAAACAAGAATGACCTGGCCGTCTTCGATCGAGCGCAGGGTGACCTGGTAAATCTGGTTACCGAGTTGCAGGCCAAACTGCTCGCCTTCCTGCATGATCTTCCCGTTCAGAATCGCAAAATGAGTCCCGCTCCCCACCGTCACGGAAGTGAGCGAAAAGGCTTCGGGCGCGATCGCCGGACCTTCGCCTGCGGTAGTCTTCGGTCCCGGCTTCTTCCAGCCGATTGGCCAGAAGGGATCGCGCGCCTCTCCGGCGTCGAAGCTGGATTTGCGCTTCAATTCGATCGTCGGGGCTGCGTCCTTGGCGCGGGCGCCCTCAATTATCAGACTCGCTAGGCAAAGGGCGATGAGGAGCTTTTTCATTTCTTAAAGAGGGCAGTCTGGGCGTAGAGGCTGACCTGCTGAGACTGTGGCTGCTCGGCCACGGCATGGACGACGATGCGCTGGATGGTGAGCAGCGGTTCGGTGTTTTCGAGGTCGGCGACCGCTTTGCCAAGCGCGTTGTAGTCACTTTCCGGCAGCTCGATCGCCCAGGTATCCTTGATCCAGTCCGACATTTCCGGTTGTTTGAAATCGCCGCTCGATTCGAGACGAGCCGTGACTTTGTCGATCCCGTACTTGCCAAAAAAGGTGCGCATTTTCGGCGGGAACCACGCGATCGGCGCACCATCGGCGGTCGTCTGCTTGAGGGCTTCGTAGCGCCCGGTTGCTTCCTTCGCCTGCAGCTCGAGGTTTGCGGTTTTCTTCAGCTCGGTTTTGGAAGAAGCGGATTTCGCCTGGACGCCGGCGATGGTTTGGATCATCGCCGCGCGGCTTCGGTTGAGCGGTCCGAGAAAGAAGGTGAAGTAGCAGTAGATCAATCCGATCAAGCCGAGCGTGCTCAGCACGATCTTTTGAATCTGATCCTTGTTCAGTGTTTTCGGCTTCATTTCGGGTTCAACGCTTCTTCGGCTGCCTCCGGTTTTTTCGCCGGGTCGGCCGGCTTCGGATCGAGAGTAATGTTGATCACGAAACGCGCACTGGCGGTGGGCATGCCCGACAAGTTGATGAGCGTGTCGAGATCCTCGAGATTTTTGAAAGTGACTTTGACGGCGCTGTAATTCTTCTCCATCTGCTCGCTCAGGAGCTGGCGGAATTCTTCCGCCGCGGCCCGCGGTTCGCGAGCGGCGGCGAGGCCTTCAATCGTGACCGTAATAGTGTGGTCGGTTTCAACCAGACTGCCGTCGATGCTCGTGACCTGAATGTTGGGCGCGACGCTATGAGAAACGAGGGCAAGCAATGGCGCCCAATAGAAGCGCTGGTCGATCGAGCGATCGAGGACCATGGTGCTGTCGATAATCCGGCGCAGTTCGACCGCCCGTTTTTGCGCGGCGGTGACTTGTGGTTCGACTTTCTGCCACTCGCTCTGGGCGGCGTTGAGCTGGCTACGGATGTGAATCGTCTCGTAGGCGTTCCAAGCGTAGTAGAGGAAGAAGACAGCGCCGAACGCGATCAGCGCGATGATGCCAAGCTTGAGCGGGTCGCGCTTGCGCTGACGCTCCTCGGTAAATTCCTCGTGCAGGAGATTGAGTTGCAGGGCCATCGTCAGGCGGCTTTCAGGTAGGAGATGGCTGCGCCGCAGGCAACGTTGAGAGAGACAAACTCGCTCGCGAGCATCTGGCGCTTGGCGGCCGGCAGTGCCACCTCGCAGGTTTCGAGCGGATCCCAAATTTCGCATGGCAGACCCAGCTCATCGCTCAGGGTTTGCAGAATCATTTCTGTCTTAGCCATGCCACCGGAGACAAAAATCCGGTGGATGCTTTCCTCGCACTGGCCTTCGAAAAACCCGATCGAGTTGCGCACTTCCGTTGCCAGATCGAGAAGCGAGTATCGGCAGGTCTCGGCCATGCCGGCGTCGCCCTGTTGCATGAGGAGCCGCGCGGTTTGGGCATCGACTGCGCCTTCCGCGGTCAAGGCTTCGGCGAAAAGCTTGCCGCCGTAATCGATGCTGCGCACAAGCACGAGCTCCGTCTTGTGACCGATCAGCACCGTGCTTTGCAGGTGTCCCATGTCGAGAAGAAGAAAGGCTTCGTTATGAAAAGTCTCGGGATAAGCGAATTCAAACGCGTTGAAGGAACAGATCGGCGCGAGCTGGAGAAGATTGGCGGCGGTCTTCGTTTTGCTCATCGCCTCCGAAATTCTTTTCACCGTCGGGCGCAGCATGCCGCCGACGAGGTAGCGCGTCTTGCCCGTGTTCTCGACCGGGGCGCCGTTGGGTGCGACGCCGGCGAGCGCGACCGCTGAGACCGGCGCGCAATCGAGCACGAAATCCTTGCACTCCTGGTTGAGAACCGCGAGGCCGTTGAGCCGCAATGCGCTGCGCAGCAATTCGACCGGCGTGTTCGGCTGTTCGATGATGCGCAGGAGTGATTCAGGGTCGGACGTTGCAACGGCGCAGGCTTTCGCGTTGCCCCCCAGGTCCTTGAGCAGAAGCTTGACCTGCTGCGCCAACTCATCGGCGTCGGCGATCGATTCCGGGACGGGGCGCGAGGCAAAATTAGTCAGGACGAAACGATTTTCGCCTTTGCGTTGCAGGAGCACGCTCTTGAAGTGGTGCTTGCCGAGATCGATGCCGATGACTGAATTCGCAGGCTTGGCCATGGGTTTGCGCTTCGTTAAAGCGAAAACCATGCCGGGCGTGTGACGCTTTTGAAAAATTGCAACGCCGCCCGGTCGACCGCTTTTGGGGACGGACACGCCGTGAGATCGCGGCCGCGCTTTAACTCAAGCGGGCGACACGCCCGCCGCGACACGGCCTACGCCGCGGCCGAGGCTCGATAGCCGAAAAACCCGCGAGCCTTGATCATGCGCGCGACTTCCGGCGGCACCATCGCCTCCCAGGCCGGATCGCCCGCGCGCATTCGTGCCAGCACGTCGGGCGGGAAAATCTTCAAGTATTCGCGATGGAAACTCTCGATCTGCTGGATGAAATCGTTGTCGATCAGGTACTGATAGAGGTGCCTCAGGTTGGGCGCGACCTCGAGTTGCCGCGCGGTGATAAGGTCGCCACTTTCTTCATCTTCGA
Organism: Chthoniobacterales bacterium; assembly: GCA_050736975.1. Taxonomy (GTDB): domain Bacteria; phylum Verrucomicrobiota; class Verrucomicrobiia; order Chthoniobacterales; family UBA10450; genus Palsa-1392. Next base: position 18,067 of record JBOHXL010000056.1, read on the forward strand.
CCGGATAGACAAAGAGCTTCAGGTCGCCTTTGAACATCCGGCCGAGCGCTTCGAGGATCCCGCCTTCGAGGTTGAGATAATATTTTTCGTCAAAAATTTCGTGCAGGCTCGGCACGCCCATGACGAGTCCGATTGGCCTGGTCGTGTAACGCGAAAGATAACCCGCCAGCCGGTAGTATTCGCCAAACTTCGAGATCAGGACGGTTCGCCCTAACGAACCCAGAATATCGACCCGCGCCAGGAAATCGGCGTGATTGAGCTGCCCTTCCGAAAGCAGATTTTGCAGCGTCATTTCCATCAACACGACCAGCTCTTCCTCCTTCGCGCCGGGCTCTCCGAGGAAGATTCTCCTCGCGCCCTCCAGCATATCATTTGTCGCGTAGGTTACGGGCCGGAAGCTGCCGCGCTCGACAATGATCGACTTCTTGTAGAAGACCTCGGCTGGCTGCACCGTCTCGCCGTTGGCGGTGAACATGACCGCATTCGTCAGGCCCTGGCTCACCAGTTGCAGGCTCATTAGCCGGTTGTCGACCTTCTCGTAAGCCGGACCCGAAAATCTGACCATGTCCACCTGCATCCGATGCGGCCCGAGGTTTTCCGGCAGGGAGGCGATCAGCTTTTCGGGCTGCGGAAGATAAAACGCGCCGTAGACCAGGTTCACGCCGATCACCCCGAGGGCTTCCTGCTGGTCGATATTCGCTTCATCCAGCATCCGCACGTGAATGATGATCTGGCTTGGTTCACTGCGCGGTTCGGATTGGAAACGCATCCCGAGCCAGCCGTGGGATTCGTTATGCTGCTTGAAGCTGCGCGCCGCGACGGTGTCGGCAAAGACGAAAAAGGTCCGATCGTCGCCGAATTTTTCGTCGAGCCGTTTGATCAGCAATCGGTACTCGTGATCAAGCATCGTCCCGAGCCTCGCCCGGCTCACGTAGCGGTCGGTCGGGCCGTAAATCGCCTCGCTAAACTGCATGTCGTAAGCCGACATTGTTTTTGCGACCGTGCCGGCCGCGCCGCCGACCTGGAAGAAGCGTCGTGCCACCTCCTGCCCGGCCCCGATCTCCGCAAAAGTCCCGTATCGCTTGATATCGAGATTAATCTGGAACGCTTTTTTATTCGTCCCAATTTCCATCTCGGCGTTCATGCATTCAAGATGAAAGGCTTGGCCGCGAGATCAACCGCGCTCGTTTGGCGGCGCCCGTCGCCGGGTCGGCGACCCAAGCGGAACGAGCGGCGGCGACTTTCCCGACCGGAAGGGGACCGGCTACAGTCGAACGCGCTCGGCGCTACCGGACGGGATCCAGCCTCGCAAATCGTTAGGCAAGACGGCGTAATCCCAATTTCCGCGGGTGCTCAGGATCTTGATTTCACTGCCTTGTGGCAGAGCCAGAACCGTCCCCGCGCTCTCCGCGGTGGCGAGCCGGGCCTCGATGTTTTTCTCGGTCACAATCGCGAGGTCGTGTCCGGCGCTCCCCGCTTCCAGTTGGCAGGCGGCCGCGGCCGCGCCCACCGCGATCGCGCCTGAGAGGAAGAGCCCGAAAATCCAAACCACCTGCCGACGCTTTGCGAAATAGAGCCCGGCCACGATCGTAACCGCGACCCAAAACGCTACCATCGCGACCCAGGTATATTGATCGCGGGTCAGAAAATCGAGATGCTCTTCCGCCCAGCCAGTCTGAAGTTCGAGCGCGCGCGCCCGGTCGCGGAGCAAGGCAAGATTGGCGCGTGCTTCCGGCTGGGCCGGATCAAGCGCGAGCGCTCGCTCGTAGTTCAGGATGGCGCGCCCGAGGTCGTCGGTGCGGAAATAGGCGTTACCAAGATCATAGAACAGGCTCGGGTTCCATTGGCCGCGCTTGACCAGCGATTCGTAGCCTTCGATCGCACTCGGGAATTTCCCGGCCGCATAATCCGCGTTGGCGCGGGCGAAGGTGGCGTCGGCATCGGCGGTCATCGGCGGCGCCCCGAAAATTTGCGGGGCCAGGCAAAACGAGACGAGGAAAACGAGAAGTAACGCGCGCATTTCAGGTCAGGCTGTCGATGAGTTCGAGCACTTCGCGCCGCGTCTGCTCCGCGACCGCGCCATTGCCGTCTTCCCGGCCGCTGTAGCGCAGTTCGTCGCTCCTCCGGAAAAGCTCGCGCACTCGATCGCGTTTTTCATCCGGCAGATCGAAGGCAGCGACCGCAGTCTCAGCGTCAACGATGTTGGGTTCGATTCCACGACTGCTGGAGGCCAGCGCGGTTTTCAACTGCACGACCCGCAGCGCCTCGGCGAAGTATTGGTCGGGCGGATCGTCCGCCCGGCGCAACTTGCGCTGCAATTCCGCGGTTTCGTGTGCCCAGGCGGCGCGGCGCTGGCCCTCGCGATTTTCAAGGCGGCGTTTTCGCATTTCCCAACCGAAGAATCCGATCAAACCGAGGAACGGCACGGCCTGGGCCGCCCAGAAGACGGGCTGCATAAAGACCGGCGTGAAGCTTTGCCCCCAGCGGCCGTGATCGGTCAGCTGATAAAGAATGTCCTGCGCCTGGGGCGCGGCGGTCGGGCGCGGAGCAGAGGCCGGCGGAGCCACGGAGGCGCTCGCGATCGCCGGGCTCGCGGTCGCGAGCGCGCTGCCTTCGACCACGACAGGCAGCTTCTCGCCCTTCAGGGTTACGTACGCTTCCTTCAAGGGATCGAAATAGGAAAAGACGAGCGGCGGCACGGCTTTCTTCGGTTCGTCAGGCGTGAGCACCATCTCAAACGTCTTGGTGCCGCTGATCCCGATGTCATCGTCGGGCTTGAATTTCGCGCTCGGCGGATAGGTGTGCCAGCCGCGATCGTTCTCCAGTTCCGGCGCAGTCACCCGGTCGAAGCTACCCCGACCGGAAATATTCGCGGTCACAGTGAGCGGATCACCGACTTGCGCGGTTCTTGGTTTCACCTCCGTGGTGAGGGAGAAATGTCCGACTGCGCCCGAAAAACTGGCCGGCGCGTTCGGCGGGAGCGGCTTGACTTCGACCGTGGTGGGCTCGCTGGAAAATTTCACCTCCCGCTGCTCACCAACCCCGGCGAAGGGGTCGTTGAAAGACGGATCATTAAACGGGTCATCCATTCCAAAGAGATCGAAGGGTGAACGGCCCCGGCTGTCGTTGCGCCGCGGCACCTGCACGATGGCCCGGGCACCCTTGGCCGAGATCTCGATCTTGCCGCTCTTCACCGGCGTGATCGCGGTCTTGTAGGTGAGAATATTGTAGGGATGTCCGTTGATGGCGGTGACGCTTTGTTCCGGATTCTGCAGGCCCTGCGAGGTGAAACCCTGGCCGCTGAGCGTGGCCGGCTCGACAAAGCGCGATGGGACATGGGCATTAAAGCCAAGCCGAATCTCCACCGGGATTGTTTCGCCGACATAAGCGGTTGTTTTCGGAATGATCAGCTCAGCAAATACGATTTTCCGCTGATCGACCGCGTTGCCGTCGGCCCGGCTGCCGCGGCGCGACGTAGTTGTGCCATCGTCGTTAGGCGAAACGTTCAGGGTCAGGGCTGGAGTGCGCAATTTGCCGCCGCTGGTCTGCACGATCTGCGGCGGGATGGTGAAGGTGCCGGCCTTGAGCGGGAGAATCGTGTAGTTGTAAACGAAGCTGTAAGTGAACCGAAAGTTGCGGCCCTCGACCAGCTGCGATTGGCCCGCGTAGCGGATGTCGAGGCCGTCGACGCTAATGTCGGTCGGCGGAGTCGCACTCGAATCGCCGCTCACCTTGATCTGTAACTGCACCGGCTGATCGACTGCCGTTTCCGAGCTGTTGAGAACGGCGGTCACGCTCGGGGAATCGGCCCGCGCGCTACTGATCGCCGCGCAGACGAGCAGGGCCGCGAGCAGCAGCCTAACGATGCCTGATGGATAAGACGCCATTTTCAAATCAAACATCGCACATCAAACATTAAACCTCCCCTTACCAGTCGTTATAGACAGGGCGCACCCGCTTGTGTTCATCAAGCTGGACTTTCTGCTCCTCATCTTTCATCGATTCGAGGAGCGCCGCGGCCTGTTTCGGCGTCATCTCGCCTTCCTTTCCCGGCTCGGCTTCGGCCAGCTCGGCGGGGGTTCCATTTGGCTTTTGTTCTCCCGCACCTTTCACTTCGCCGGTGAGCGGTTTGCTCGGCGTGCCGATCGGGTTTGGCGTGGGCTGTCCTCCGCTTTGGTTGCCATTCTGATCGCCAGAACCAGGCGTCGGGGAGGGTGTGCCTTCGCCCGGGCTTGGTGACTCACCAGGTTCTTCGTTTTGCGGCGGAGATGATCCCGGCGTGGCGGTCGGCGTGGGCGATTCACCCGGTCCGTTCTGATTCTGGTCTTGCCGCGGGGTCGGGGTCGGAGATGACTGACTCTTGTTCTGATCATTCCCCTGGCCGCCGTTGGAGGAATTCTGCTGCTGGTTCTGGTTCTGCGGCTGGTTCTGCTTCTGCTTTTGGTTATTCTTGTCGTTCTGTTGCTCTTGCGGCGGCTTCTTCTTAAACAGGGTGAGCATTTGCCGCAGTTCGCTGTCGTTAGGGAATTTCGCTAGTCCCTCTTTTACTTCGGCTTCGGCCGCGTCTTCATGGCCGAAGATGTACTTCTGTGCGCCACGATTGATGTAGTCCGAGGCGGTCTCGGCGCCCAACGGAAGCGGGAACAAAAGCAGGCTAAGGATTATCAGTATTCTTAATTCCATTGATGTCCTCGAGGCGCCGGATGTAATCGGCGTAGTAATGGACGGTTTGGTCGACTCGGAGCCGATCGGTCATGATCCGCAGGGCCTTTAGGTACTCGCGAGCCATGACCGCTTTGTCAGCTTCGGCCTTCGCTTTCTTTGCTTCTTCGCTCGGCGTAATCGGCGGGGTGGGGGAGGGAGGTGCGCCCGATGAATTTTCTTGCTGCTGTTGCTGCGACTGCTGCTGCTGTTGTTGTTGTTGGTTTTGTTGTTGGTTTTGCTGCTGTTGTTGTTGCTGCTGTTGCTCTTGCTGTTTCTTCTTCAGCTCTTCGATCTTCTTTTTGACGTAATCGTAGTTGTCCTGCGCGTTCTTGTTCTTCGGTTCGGCTTTCAGGGTTTCCTGATAATGCTGAAGCGCGCTCTCCCAATTGGTGAGCTTCTTTTCGTCGCTTTGCTCCGCCGCACCTCGCTCATAGAGCGTATTGCCGAGATTATAATCGCTCTCGCTTTGCAGATGCGGATTTTTCGAGAGCAACGCCTGACTGAAAGCCTCGAGCGCCTTGTTATATTCCTTCATCTTGTAGGCGGCGGCGCCCGCATCGAACTGAATTCGGTCGCTTTCTCGGGCACCAGGATTTTCCTGCAGCGTCTTTTCGAAATGGTCGAAAGCCTCGGGAAATTTCTGCTGCTCGTATAATTCCAGGCCGGCAGAGGCGGCACGCGCGGAGCTGCTGATGACAAGGAAGAAGAGAACAGCGAGGCTCGCGACGGTTTGCAAGGCCTGGCGATGTCCGCTGGTGCCCATTTTTGTCGCGGCCCGACGGTCCGAGACAACTGTCACGGAAGGAGTCCGGCGCGAGCCTTTGCGATCATTGATCAGGAGCGCGAGGGCGAAAAGCGCGATCGCCGCCGCGAGCGGCCACTCGTAACGCTCGATGGCCCGGCGCGACAAGCGTGCGTTGATGTCGGCCACCTTCATCTTGGCCAGCCCGTCGGAGATAAGTTGTTTCATGGTCTGCGGGCCGTTTTCGAGATGAAGATAAAAACCGTCCGTCGCCCGGGCGATCTCGCGCAGCCGTGGCTCGTCGAGCTTCGACTTCACCACTTCGCCTTTGGCGTCTTTCACAAAAGCGGTCCCGCCGTTTTCGCCTGGGATTGGAATGAGCGAGCCAGCGGGCGTGCCGACGCCAACGGTAAAAATGCGTACGCCCGCTTCCGCCGCTGCCTTCGAGGCGCTGACCGCATCGCCGCTCAGGTCTTCGCCATCGGTGAAGATGATCAAGGCGCGATTGCCGGTGGCGGATTTGCCGAAAGTCCGGACGGCAAGCGCGATCGCTTCGGAGATATTCGTTCCGCCCTCGGGGATGGTCTTGGTATCGAGGTCGTTGATCGAATCCACCACCGCGTCGTAGTCGATCGTTAGGGGAGCCTGCAGGAAGGCGCGCCCGGCGAACGCGATCAGGCCGACGCGATCGCCCTGCAAATCATTGATCAAATCCTGGCTCGCGAGCTTGACCCGCTCGATCCGGTTCGGTTGCACGTCGTTCGAGAGCATGCTGCGCGAAACGTCGACGGCGAGGAGCAGGTCGAGCCCCTTGCGTTTCACGTTCTCATAGGCGTAACCCCAGCGCGGTCGCGCCAGACTAACGATGACAAGGCCGAGAACGAGAAGGAGGAGGAGAAAGCGAAAAACGCGGCGACCGCGATTGACGGTCCCGGCCAATTGCGGCAGCAATCGCGCGGCGACAAACTTTGTCAGCTTTTCTGCGCCGAGCTGTTGCGCGCGGGCGAAGAAGAAGGCCAGCGCCGGCAGCGCGAGCAACGCCCAAAGCCAGTTGGGAGATCCGAAAGTCATGAGCGGATTGAAGGGATGAGGCGATGACGAGTTGAAGCGATAAAGGGATGAAGCGATGAAGCGAGCGGGGGCTTCAACCCTTCAACTCTTAAAGGCGTCATCGTTTTCATCATGGCAGCTTCTTCCAAATGGTTTGCGAAAGGAGCAGTTCCCCCAGGAGGATGCCGGCACCCGCCATCAGACAAACCGGGAACAAATCGCGGTATTGCTGATATTTCTTCACTGAGACAGTCGACTTCTCCATTTTGTCGATGTCGTGATAAATGTTCTCGAGCGAGTCGGTGTCGGTCGCGCGGAAGAACTGACCGTCGGCAATCTTCGCGACTTCCTTCAAACCCGCTTCGTTGAATTCCACGCGCTGATTCTGGTAAATAACGTTACCGGCCGCGTCGGTCACCGGTTGTCCGTTTGAGGGATCAAAGACCGGCACTGGCGCGATGCCATTGCTTCCCGCGCCGATCGCAAAGAGGTGGATGCCAAGCGCCTTGATCGCTTCCGCCGCGGTGTTGGGTGGAATTTTCCCGGCGTTATTCTCGCCGTCAGTCAGCAGCACGATCACGCGACTTTTTGATTTCTTGTCGTTCAAGCGGTTGGCCGCTGCCGCCATCGCGGAGCCGATCGCGGTGCCATCTTCGACCAGCCCAATCCGCACGCGATCGAGGTTTTGGAGCAGCCAATCGTGATCAAGCGTCAGCGGGCTGACGACGTAGGGCCGCCCGGCGAAGGCGATAATCCCGATGCGGTCGTTAGGCCGGCTTTCAATGAATTTGCGCGTCACTTCGCGAATGGCGTCGACTCGCGTGGCCGATTCGCCGCCGACCGTAAAGTCCTTGGTGAGCATCGAGCCGGAAACGTCGAGCACGACCATGATGTCGATTCCGCTCGCATCGACCTGGGTGAGACTCTTGCCGAGCTGCGGCCGGGCAAGGGCGAAAATCAGGATGGCGAGCGCGAGATAAAGCAGGGCATGCATGATGCGTCCCGCGCGCGAAGTGCTTCGTTTGCCGAGGGCGCGCAGCGTCGTGGTGGAGGAAAAAACGAGCGCGGCCGCCGCGCCGCGCCGGCCGCGCAGCCAGGCCAGCACGGGTACTAACAGGAGCAACAGGAGCATCCACGGGTGGGCAAAGGAAAATCCCCAGGGCGAGTTGGGCGACCAGAAATCAGGCAGGTTCAAGGACGCCCCCTTTCACGAAACGCTCCGCTTCGTCGAGCAGGAGCCGGCTGTCTTCCCGGGTAGCGTCATAACGCGCGAACTTGATCAGATCGCAGCGATTGAGAAAATCGCTCAGGAGCGAGTGCTCATCGCTCGAGAAAGGCGAGGCCGCGGCGAGCGCATTGAGAAATTCGACCGAAGTCTGGCGCGTTACCGGCAACTGGTACTGCTCGGTGACGTAACGCCGCAGGATGTCCGAGACGCGAATGCTGAATTGATAGGGAGTCAGTTGGTCGATCTGGGTCTCAATTCGCGCCAGAAGATCGAGCGCGCGCTGCCGGGGCGTTTTTGCGGCGACCGGCCGGTTCCGCCAGAGTTTGATCAGCCAGATCGTTAGGCTGACGAGCAGAAGGGTAGCCGCGACCGCGCAAAAGATCATCCAGGGTTGAAGAATGAAATAATCAATCGGCCCGCTGATATCGTGAAATTCCTGCACGAGAAAGATCTGCATGGCCTTCAGCCTAACGACGCCCCATGCGCAGCTCGCGCTGTTTGAAAA
>JBOHXL010000057.1:0-1504 GCA_050736975.1 Chthoniobacterales bacterium
TTACTCCTTCGATTCCTGCGCGGGCGTAGCTTCAGTTTCCTCGGCTTCGCCTTCGCCGCCTTCTTCGTCGGTCAATCCGAACAGCGAGGTGACCGATTGCCGGACCCGCGAGGCTTTGTTCTGTTTCTCAAGCTGCGACTGGCATTCGACGGTGAACCGGGCGAACGGGATCGCTTCCAAGCGTGCGTGCGGGATTGGTTTGCCCGACATCTCGCAAACGCCATAGGTGCCGACCTCGATCCGTTTGAGGGCCTGATCGATCTCGTAGAGTGCGTCTTGTTCCTGTGAAAGCAGGCTGAGCGCGAAATCGCGATCGTATGCATCCGAGCCGGCGTCGGCCTGGTGCATTCCAAAGGCGGAAGCTTCGCTGCCTTCAGCGCGGGAACGGAGCGTATCCTGGGCAACCCCGGCCATTGAATCGACCATGGCATCACGGAGTTGAAGGAGCTTTTCCTTCTGCTTGCGCACGAAGGGGGACAGCTTGCGCTCACTGTGGTTATTGCCAAGTATGGTTTCGCGCTCCTTTGTCCCAGCAGCGCGAGGTTTCTTGGCAGAAGCCTTATGGGCCGGTTTCGAGGCGGCCTTCTTCGAGGAAACTTTTTTCTTTTTTGTAGTAGCCATAACTAAAAGGCGCCCCTGCGGTCGGGCGCCGGCGAAAACGGAGGCTTAATTAAGAACAATTCCCAAATCCCGCAAGGGAAGATTTGACGATTCTTCGGCGCGTTTGTTCACTCTTTTCCTGGCCAGAAAAACCGCGGCCAACCACGAATCGACACGAAATAAGCACGAATTTTACAAGGAACGGGTTTTACGGGGCACTCCTTGCTTCCATTCGTGTCTATTAGTGTCCATTCGTGGTGAGAATTTTCAGGAGCTCGCGCTGGAATAGCGCCGCAGGGCGAACGACCAAAAGCCGCGCGAAAGGCAAACGATAATCGTCGAGGCGATCACCAGTTTTGCCATTAGTCCCCAGGGTTGGCCGAACGACTTGGCGAGCAATCGTGCCGGCACATTCGAGACCACCACCACGGGTATGATCCAGCTGAAGATGAACTTAAAGAGGCGCGGATAAATAGAGTCCGGGTAGCGCGCGATGTTCATGAAATTGAAATAGCCATAGACCAGGCCCTGCGCCCGGACGATCCAAAAACTGAACGCGGCCAGGCTGAGCATGATCGAATAGTGGACGGCGATGCCGAAACAGATCGCGACCAGGTAAAGCAGCACCGACACTAGGCCGGGAACGTAACCGAGCTTCGACAACGAAACGCCGACCACCATCCCGCCAACCGCCGCGTTCACGATGCTGTCGAGTCCGAATTGTTTGGTGGAAACCGCAAACTGGCTGTCGATTGGCAGCACCAGCATGGAGTCGAGCTTTCCCGTGCGCACCAATTCAGGAATCGCGGCGACGTTCACGAAAAAGAACGCCTGGAAAAGCTGGGAGATCATTTGGTGCGTCCCGACGAGCAAAACCACTTCCCATTTTGTCCAATCCCCGATG
>JBOHXL010000058.1:0-44871 GCA_050736975.1 Chthoniobacterales bacterium
AGCTGGCCATGCGGGTTCGATTCCCGTTGCCCGCTCTCTGCCGACAAAAGGGAAGCGTATTGGCGCTCCTGCGCCGGCGCGTGTGAGGACCGAGCTGCCGCGGCAGTTGGGGATGTTGGCTGGCGTCATCGCAGCGGGCTCGAATCGCAGGTAAACCGCGCCAGGGGGCGCTTCCCCCGGCCCTGAGGCCGGAGACGGCATTGAAATTGCTAAATGACGAGTCCGCAGCTTCCAGCGCATGGTTTTGAAACGCGCGAAAAGGCGGCTCGGCATAAAAGGCTTGCTTTGATTTCGTCCCGCACATACGATCCGCCGCGATGGCCCAGAAAACGACCGCGTCAGTCAGATACGACCCGCCGGCGGAGTATTTTTAGAGAATGTCTTTTCGCAGAGTTTTGGCGGCGGGATTGGCCATTTCCGCCTCGGTCCTGACGTGTATGCCATTGAGTCTTCGCGCGGAAGGGGATCAATCCGATCCAAAAGATCTAGATGCTTCCATCGATTCCAAGAGCGAAGATGAGGTCACGAATTCGGACCTCGGCACTGGCACCTTTGGTCGCCTGCCTTATCACGTCTCGTTCTCGCTCGAGGAAGGCTATGACGACAACGTCTATACCACGCATCAAGACAGGATAGGCTCTTACTTCACCAGTGGCGATATGTTATTCAGTTATAGATTCGGTAGTGCGAGGACGACTTTCGATCTGGAAGCCGACGGTGGACTGACCTATTACTATCATCGCCCTATTGGCCAAGCCTACGATGTCAATAGTGGGCTCACGCTCAACGCCAGTCACCAGGCGACGCCGCGTCTCGGATTTACGGCCTCGGTTTACCTCAGCTATCAATCAGAGCCCGATCTTAACGATCGTCTCGGGGTCAATCGGCGGAGCGGAAACTATTTCGACACCTCTGACAGGTTCTCGATTTCTTATCAATGGAAGCCGCGCTTTTCGACAGTTACGAGTTACACGTTGGACGAGATCAGTTACGAAGACAGCGGGATCGCCGCTTCTCAGGACCGGATTGAACATACCTTTGGAAATGAATTTCGATTCCTTGCCTGGCCGACGACAACGCTGGTCGGCGAGTACCGCTTTCAGGTGGTCGATTTCACGACGGCGCCGAGCAATTCCACGACGAATCTTTTCCTGGGTGGCTTTGACCACAATTTCGATCCGCACTTCAATGTTTCGGTTCGCGGCGGGATCGAATTTCGCAGGTTCGAGAATTTCCAGCCACGGACCTCACCCTACGGCGAAAGTACCCTTAGTTATTCGCTGGGGCCTCGGACCTCGCTGAGCTGGACAAATCGTTATGGGCTTGAGGAGCCGGACGTGCCGGAGTCGCACTCGCGAACGACCTTCCGGACTGGGCTGACCTGGACCTGCGTCTTATTCCCACGTCTTACTTCCAACATGAGTTTTTACTACCAACACGATGCGAACGCCGGTGTCGTGACGTCCACTTTTGTCCAGCCGGCTTTCAACGAAAATTCAATCTTTCTCGCTCCTACTTTGCAGTTCGAAATTAATCGCACGGTTACTCTCGTGGCCGGCTTCAGCCACACCGAAATTCTGTCGGACATCGTTTTTCGCGACTACGCGCGGGATCGTTATTATCTGGGTTTAAAAGTTACGTTCTAACCACTGGCCAGCACCCCGCGATCTTTGCGTCGGGGTGAATCTTCTGCTAAATTCATCGCCCGATCGGAGCAAGTTATTCATGGCACAAACTGAAGAAGTTAGATTGCATTTCCTCGACTACTGGCGCGTCATCCGCGTTCGTTGGGGGCTCATTCTTCTAGCCTTCCTCGTCGTCGTTCTCGTGACTGCGGTGGTGACTTATTTCCAGCCGCGCGAGTATCGGTCGTCTGTCTTTATTGAAGTCAAGTCCGTGGCCGAGAACCCGCGAATCTTTGGCACCGATGGTTCGATGCTGCCGTACCACGATCCGGAACTTGCCCCGACTGTCTTCCAGGTCATCCAGCGGACCGGAATTCTCTACCCGGTGATCGACGATCTGAAACTGCAGGATAAATGGGCCCGGGGCGGGGGCCGCATCTCACGCGAACAGGCCTACCAGATGTTGCGCGGGAAACTCGACGTCGATGAAGTCCGCAATACCGATCTCCTCCAGGTCAGTGTCTACGATGCCGATCCACAGGAAGCGGCCGACGTCGCCAATAAGATTGTCGCCATTTATCAGGAGAAACGCGTTCAGGAAGAGAAGGAAATCCTGAGCCGGGCGGTCGAGACCATGAACGACGAAGTAGCGAAACAGGATCGCAAGGTGGAGGACGCCGCGAAGGAAGTCGCCCGGATTCGCGACGCGGAGCACATCGTCGACCTGAACCCGGAAGGAACGGAAGATTCGCTCACTTCAGCCAACTCGAATGTCGTCAAGCAGGAAGGCGAAGTGAACGATGCCGAGACGAATGTCGCGACGCTCAAGGCGAAATTGCAACAAATCGAAGGCCTTAAAGGCGACGATCTGATGCGCATGATGCCCACGCTCAATATTCAAGATTCAATCATCCAGAAAATCCTGCCTAACTATCAGGACGCGGTTGCCAATGAGGCATCTCTCCTGAACTCCGGCCTTGGGGAAAACCATCCCCGGATCAAAGCATTGCGGGCCACGAAAGAAGTATACATCCGGCAATTGGAGCAACAGGTCGCCAGCGTCCGTGAAGCTCTCCAGAAAAATCTGAGTTCGGCCGAAGCCACCCGGGACCAGTTGAAAAAACAGCTGGAAAGCCTCAACGAAAAACAACTGGCCTCCAAGAATCTGAGCGCGAATTACACGCGGGCTAAGAACGCTTACATCAAAGAGAAAGCCTTACTCGACAGCGTCCGGCTGCGAGCCCAGAGCCAGTCAATGGAGATGGCAATGCCGCGCCTGGCCGTGAGCGTGAAACAGGTAGCCGAACCGGCCCCGGGGCCGGCCCGCCCGCGGGTTGGTCTCAATTTGGGCCTTGGCGCCCTTATTGGTCTAGTACTCGGGATCGGGCTGGCGTTTTTCATTGAATACCTCGATACCAGCGTGAAGACGATGGATGACGTCGAGGCGCTCCTCAGCGTGCCAGTCCTGGGAATCATCCCGCAGAACGTTCGGCTCCTGCACAAGGAGAGCGGTGATATGCCCGATGCCGAAGCCTATCGAATCCTGCGCAGCAACATCGAATTCAATCGAAAGAGTCCCAGCGCCAACACGATCGCGCTCGTCAGCGGTGGGCCGGGCGAAGGCAAATCGATCACGCTTGCCAACCTGGCGTTCATTTCCGCGCAGGGCGGCTACTCCACCTTAATCGTTGACGCGGATCTGCGGCGCCCGGTGCAGCACGAACTATTCGATCTTGACGGAGAAAAGGGCCTGACGAACTACCTCATGTCCGAAATGCCGGCGGAGAGCGTGATTGTTCCGACCTCGGTGAAAAACCTTTCCCTGCTTCCGAGCGGCGTTCTGCCTGCCGATGCGATGGGCATTCTGCACTCACGACGGATGTCGAACCTGATCAGCGAGCTCAAGTCGCGCTACGACTTCATCTTCTTCGATTCCCCGCCGATGCTTGGCGTGAGCGATGCGGCGGTGCTCTCGAGCAAGGTGGAAATGACCATTATCGTAGTTCAGCACCGGCGGTTTCCACGCGCGATGCTGATTCGGGTGAAGCAGGATATCCAGAGCGCTGGGGGAACCGTCCTCGGCGTGGTCTTGAACAACGTCGATCTGAAACACGATCAGAATTACCGCTACTACACAAGCTACTCAGGCTACTATCACCCTCGGACCGGTGAGCGGAGAGTGACCGGGCCGCGAAAGGCGAACATCCCGACTGGCAACGGCGCGGTCAGCCACGACGACTATTGAAAATGCGAACCTTGCTTCTTTTGCTTTTTGGTCTCGCCGTCACCGCGTGCCCCACCTTGGCCGATTCCGTCGTGCGAGCCGGCGATCCACTGGATATCAGGATCAGTGGCGTTCCGGCCGACGAACAAACGCAGGTCAACAACACTTACACGGTCGATGCGAGCGGCATGGTGAACATGCCTTTCATCAACAAAGTGCGGGCTGCAGGACTCACGCCAGCCCAAGTCGCCGACGCGATCGAGAACGGCTATCGGGCAGCCAAGATTTATACCAATCCCACCATCACCATCACCATGCAGTCGCAGACGCGTTTCGTGAATGTCGGTGGCGCCGTGCGCGCGCCCACCCGCGTCCCCTTTACCGAAGACCTGACCCTGCTGGCCGCAATCAACGCGGCGGGCGGATTCAACGATTTTGCCGACCAAAAGCGAGTTCGCCTGTTGCGGGGCAATGAAGCGAAGGTCTACGACGTGCGCCAGTTTCGGCGTGAGCCCGGTCTTGATCCCAAATTGCAACCGGGCGACCGGATCGAAGTCCCGCAAAGCTTTTTCTAGGCCCGCGGCCCTTGGGACTGGTTGTCACGCGTGTCGCACCGGACTAGAGCTGTTCCGGGTGCGCCGGACTCGTGATCAGGCCGCGATGGCGCCAAAGATAGCCAAGCCCCGAGTAAATCGTTAGGCCGATCGTGATCCAGAGCAGCGTGTCGCCGCCATACAGCCACGCGTCCTGCCACCACTCTCTCCTCCAGACCGCCGGCCAGATCTCGCGCGTCGAGAGAAGGAGGAGAAAGAAAATGACCGTCGCGATTTGCCACGAAGTTTTGTGTTTGCCCAGTCGCTCCGCCGGCAGCACCACTCCCTCCGAGGAAGCCAGAAGGCGCAGCCCCGTAATGAGAAAATCGCGCGCCACCACGATCGTCGCGACCCAGGCCGGGACGGCGCCCACCGGCACGAGGCAAATGAAACCCGCCGCCGTCATCACTTTGTCGACCAGCGGGTCCATTAGCTTGCCGAACCTGGTTACGACCTGGTAGCGCCGGGCGATTTCACCATCGAAATAGTCGCTAATCCCAGCGAGGATGAAAAGAACCAGCGCAATCGTCCGTCCGTAAACCCAAACGGAACTGAGCGAGAACACGAACAGGACCGTGAGCGCGAGCCGGCCGAGGGTAAGACGATTGGCCCAGTTCATTCCCGAGCCGGGGCGGATTCGCTTTGCCTGACGAAAACTGGGCGCTTCCAGATCGGCACCTTTTTCTTCAACTCCGCCACGATCCAGGCGCTTCCTTCGTAAGCGGCGTCGCGATGTGCACTCGCTACCCGCAGGAAAAGCGACGCCTCGCCCGCCGCCACAAATCCGACCCGATGATGAAGCGTGACCTCCTGCAGATCAAACTCGTCCCCGGCGCCGCGCGCGATCATCTCCATCTGATGTCGCGCCATGGCATGGTGCACTTCGTAATCGATCCCCGAAATCTCGCGCCCGTGCTCCAGCGTCCGCACGACGCCCCAAAAATCAACCGTCGCGCCAGCTCTGCTGTTCCAACTTTTTGCGGGTGCCTGGAGCGGAGTGGTTGTGATAAGGATTTCCGAGTGCCAAGTTGCCATCTGTTTGCGCAAGCCCCGCACGAGCGTTCGCCGGGGCCCGCCAGCGCGTTCAGGAGATACCCAAAATGAAAACGAATCAATGTGATATTGGCCTCATCGGCCTCGCCGTCATGGGCGAAAACCTCGTCCTCAACATGGAGTCGAAAGGCTTCACGGTCGCGGTTTACAACCGCACCACGGCGGTAACGGAGAAATTTGCCGCCGGTCGCGGGAAGGGAAAAAACATCCAGCCAGCCACCACCATGGAGGAATTCGTCGGCGCCTTGCAACGACCGCGCAAGGCCATGATCATGGTCAAGGCCGGCGCACCGGTCGATGCCGTGATCGGCCAGCTGGTGCCGTTGCTGGAAAAAGGCGACGTCATCATCGACGGGGGCAATTCGCTTTTCACCGACACCCAGCGGCGTTGCAAGGAACTCGAAGGCCAGGGAATTCATTTCGTCGGCTGCGGCGTTTCCGGCGGCGAAGAAGGCGCGCTCAAGGGTCCGTCGCTCATGCCGGGTGGACCGCGCGCCTCGTGGGACATCATCGCTCCGATCTATCGCAAGATCGCAGCGGTGGTGGATGGCGAGCCCTGCTGCCGCTACATGGGCCCGGACGGCGCCGGCCATTACGTCAAGATGGTGCACAACGGGATCGAGTACGGCGACATGCAGTTGATCTGCGAGGCCTACGCGATCATGAGCGGCGTTCTTGGCCTAACGACCAACGAACTGGCGGACATTTTTGCGGAATGGAATCGGGGCGATCTCGACAGCTACCTGATCGACATCACGGCGCAGATTTTTCGCAGGAAAGATCCCGAGACCGGCAGGCCGATGGTCGACGTCATTCTCGACAAAGCGGGCCAGAAAGGCACCGGCATCTGGACCTTGCAATCGGCTATTCGCCAATCGGTCGTCATTTCCACGATCAACGCCGCGGTCGAAGCGCGAGTCATTTCTTCGCGGAAAGACGATCGGGTCAGGGCCTCCAAAATCCTGCCCCAGCCGAAGGTGGAAAAATTCAGCGGCAACCGCGACGCGCTCATCACCGCGGTGCGCGACGCGCTCTATGCCTCGAAAATTGTTTCCTACGCCCAGGGGATGGAGTTGTTGGGCGCGGCCAGCAAGGAGTTCAATTGGAACCTGAACTTCGGCGACATCGCAACCATCTGGCGGGGCGGCTGCATCATCCGGGCCAAGTTTCTCAACCGCATCCGCGAAGCCTACGAGCGCGACCCGGCCCTGAACAATCTGCTCCTCGATTCCTACTTCACCGACATCATCCAAAAGACGCAGCACAACTGGCGGATCGCGGTCGCGGCCGCCGTGCAACAGGGCGTGGCGGTGCCGGCCTTCAGCGCATCGTTAGGCTACTTCGACAGCTACCGCCAGGCGCGTCTCTCCTCCAATCTGCTCCAGGCGCAGCGCGATTTTTTCGGCGCGCATACCTACGAGCGGGTCGACAAGCCCGGCGTTTTCCACACCGAATGGATGCAACCGGACGGGCAGTCCACCGAGAAGACGGCCCAGCCGAAAGAACCACCGAGGCGGCACGCGGCCGAGTAAGCCGGGCCCAAATTTAGTCATGCCAATTTACGTTTACGAAACCACCGATCCCGCCAAGCCGACACGGCGCTTCGAGGTCAGGCAGAGCATGAAGGACGAACCGCTGCGCGCGGATCCGGAAACGGGCGAACCGGTCAGGCGCGTCATCTCCGGCGGCTACGGCGTGCATGTGCCCGGCAGCTCGACCGGCCCATCGGTCGGTTCGGTCGGCCGGTCGTGCGGTCCGGGTTGCGGTTGTCACTGAAAAAACCTTGTCATCCCGAGTCGCCGAAGGACGGCGAGGGACCGACCAAGCGTCGTGAAAGCCTACTAAGTCTACATGGTGACGAACGTCAGCCGGGTTGTCCTTGACACTGGTGTGACCTATGATCTTGGCCGCGGCGTTTGGGAAAATCAAAACGGCGAGCGCAAGGGCTTCACAAAAAATACCGGGTTAACCGCCTCGTGTATCACGTAACAAACAACCGCGTCGACGACGCCATTGCGCGCGAGAAGGAAATCAAAGGCTGGCGTAGCAGTAAAAAGAACGCGCTTGTGGAAACACTCACTCCGCGTTGGGCCGATCTGGCAGTCGAGCTTTTTGGCCGCTTGTGAGGTCCCTCGCCGCGCTTGGCCGGCTCGGAATGACAGTTTAGTGGATGTTTCACCTTGGGTTGCGCCTAACGAAAATCGTGCGACGCGCTCCCGCCCACTTGCGCCTGAGCGAGCGGCCAGATCTTCCTCGCTTTCACGAGCACGACATTGTCGCTCTTCTGCACCTCGCCTTCGATAACGAGAAACGGTTCCTCGGTAATCACCAGCCGCCGCCGTTCAAACAGATCCGGAGTCACGATTGCATTCGCGACGCCCGTTTCATCCTCCAGACTAACGAATACAAATCCCTTCGCCGTCCCCGGCCGCTGCCGGCAAATCACATTGCCGGCGATCTGGACTGTCGAACCATGATGCGCCTGGGCGAGATCGCTTGCTCGCCAGGCGTTGAGCAGTTGGTCACGCACCAGCTTCATCGGGTGCGGCCCGGTGGTCAGATTCATCCCCTCGTAATCCGCCTGCACCCGTTCCGGCAGTGTCATGGCCGCGAGCGGCGAGATCCCGTTCCGGGGAGCGGACGCGCCTCGCGTGCTCTTTTCGGCGACCCGCCGAAAAGTTCTTTCCTCCCGGCGGGTCTTAGCCGCGCGACCATCCGGCGACTCGCCGGATCGAGCCGGCGAGTCGGGTGCGCTCCCCGGCAGATCGTCGTGCAGCGTCTCTTCCACTTCCCAGAGCGCGGCGCGCCGATGTTCGACGAAACAATTAAGCGCTCCCAACTCCGCCAAAGTCCGCAGCTCCTCCTTCGTTAGGCAAACGCGCCGCTTGAAATCTTCCAGCGAAGCAAAACCTCGCTGATCGCGTTGCCTAACGATTGCTTCCGCACCTTCCTGCCGCAGGCCATTCACGACGCAAAATCCCAGCCGAACGCTCTCATCCGACTCGACCGCGCAATGCCACTGCGATTTTGCCACGCAAACCGGCCGCATCCGGATCCCATGCCGGCGCGCGTCCTTCACGAGCGTAGCCGGGCTGTAAAATCCCATCGGCTGATTGTTGAGCAGACTGGCGTAAAACTCCGCCGCGCGATGCACCTTCAGATAGGCGCTGCCGTAAGCCAGAATGGCAAAACTGATCGCGTGCGACTCAGGAAATCCATAGAGCGCAAACGAGCTGATCGCCTGGATGATCCTTACCATCACCTCCGGCGCGACGCCGTTCTTCTCCATCCCGGCGCGCAGCTTCACACTCACCTTTTCCATCCGTTCGACCGAGCGATGGAAACTGAGCGCGCGGCGCAGTTCCTCCGCTTCCGCGCCGGAAAAATCGGCCATGATCATCGCGATCTTGAGCATTTGCTCCTGGAAAAGCGGCACGCCTAACGTTCGTTCCAGGACTGGTTTCAGCCGCTCATCAAAATAAGTCACCGGCTCACGCCCCGCTCTCCGCGCCAGATACGGATGCACCATATCTCCCTGGATCGGTCCCGGACGAATGATCGCGACCTCGATCACGACATCGTAAAAACATTTCGGTCTCATCCGCGGCAGGGTCGCCATCTGGGCCCGGCTCTCGATTTGGAAAACCCCGATCGTATCGGCCTGCTGCATGATCGCGTAAGTGGCGGCGTCGTCCTTCGGGATGTGAGCGAGGTCGAGCGGCCGCCCGCGTTCCCGGCAAAGCTCGAAGGTGTCCTGCATCACCGCCATCATGCCCAAGCCTAACAAATCGACCTTCACGATCCCAAGGTCTTCGCAATCCTCCTTGTCCCATTGCGCGACCACCCGGCCCGGCATCGAGGCATTTTCCAGCGGGACGAAAGAGCTCAGTTTGTCCTGGCAGATGATCATCCCGCCCGAGTGCTGTCCGAGATGTCGCGGCAATCCGTAAATCGCCCGATACAGCCTGACGAATGCCGGCATCCGCGGATGCGCCTTGGGCAAACCCGATTGCTCGATCTGCGCCTCGAGATCGAGCGTGTGCGGAAAATCGCCGTGCGCGAAAAGGTGCGAGAAACGGTCGAGAATATTCGGGGCAAAATTCAACGCTTTGCCGATCTCACGCGCCGCGCTCCGTCCGCGATAAGTGATCACGTTCGCCGTCATGGCTGCGCCGTGTTTGCCGTAACGGCGGTAAATTTCCTGAATGACGCTTTCGCGCCGCTCGCCGCTCGGGAGGTCGAGATCGATGTCGGGCCAGCCTTGGCGGCTTTCATTCAGGAAACGCTCGAAGACGAGATGATTGCTCACCGGATCGACCGGCGTGATCCCGAGGCAAAAACAGACCACGCTGTTCGCCGCGCTCCCGCGGCCCTGCACCATGATGTTGTTTTCCCGGCAGAAATTGATGATGTCCCAGACGATCAAAAAATAACCAGAGAAGCCGAGCTTCTCGATCAGCGCGAGCTCCTCATTGAGCTTGGCTTTCACCGTCGAGCTGATCGCGGCATAGCGCTGTTGCGCGCCAAAGAGGGTGATGGTGCGCAGGAACGAATCCATCGAGTGGCCGTCCGGCACCGGGTAATCGGGGAAATCGTAACCCAGATTTTCGAGGGAAAACTGAAGGCGCTCCGCCAGGCGCAAGGTGTTGATGATCGCGTCGGGTCGATCGCGAAAGAGCGCTTTCATTTCCGGCGCGCTCTTCAAATGGCGTTCCGCATTAATCGTTAGGCTAGCGCCCGCGGCATCGAGATGGGTGTGGGCACGGATGCAGGTAAAAACGTCGAGCACTTCACGGCCGAGAGGCGTGGCGTGCCGCACGCCGTTCGTTGCCAGGAGCGGGAGCCGATGATGTTGCGCGAGATCGATCAGGCTGCGGTTGACGCGTTCCTCGCCGCGCACGAGGTGGCGCTGCAGCTCGACATAGACGCGCTCGCACCCAAATGTGTTGACCAACCATTGCGCGTGGTCTGCGAGATTCCGGGGAGCGCACTGCCTGCCGGCCTGTATGCGGGCGACCCGCGTGCTCCGTCCGGCGACTCGCTGGAGGGTTGGGTGGTTCGCAGGCGCCGTCTGTGAAGAGGTTTGCGGCGGGGCGCCGCAAACGGCACGCGAGGCGCGTGCGCTCCCCAGCAGGGGAATCAGCCCCTCGGCAAACTCCGGCAGTTCTTCCCAGCGCACCGCGCAGCTTCCTTTCTCGCTCCGCAGATGCGCCTGGGTGAGGAGCGAGCAAAGATTTGCATAACCTCTCCGATTCTCGACCAAGACCGGCAGAAGACTGCCGTCTTCCATCGTCAGGTCGGCCCCGATGATGGGCCGCACGCCGTGCTCGCGGCAGGCAACGGAAAAACGTTGCGCGCCATAAACGCCGTTGCGATCGAGCAAGGCAACCGCGGGCAATCCCAATTCGGCCGCGAGCTCGGCCAGTTGTTCGGGAAAGGAGGCGCCACGGAGGAAGCTGAAGGCGCTGGCGGTGTGGAGTTCGATGTAGGCCATGTTTGTGTTACAGCGACGAAGCATTGAAGGGTTGAAGAGGTGGAATTGGAGCCCGCTTCATCGTTGCAACGATTCACCTCTAGTCATAAATCCCCTCCACCACCCAGCCGCCATCCCCGCGTTCCTGACAGCGACAGACGCCGCCCTCCGCCAGCTCCAAATCCCACTCAGCCCGCTCCCACCTTTTCTCGTCCCACCAATCGCCCGAGGCGAGATAAGGCCCCTGCCGGGCGAGCGCCGCGGCTTCGGATGAAGAGGGATGATCCAACCGCAGCCGACGCAGGGCTGGTCCGATCATCGGCTTGGCGTCGTGAGGTAATTCTTCCGGCGTTTCCATCAGATTCCAGGCGAACGGCTCAAGATGAAAAGCGTCCGCCCGATGTGAATCCTCCAGCACCGGCCTTCCGACTCGTTCGTTGCCTAACAAGCCCGTGAGCCGGGCGAGCGTTTCCTGCAGCCGGCCCGGATCGCGCAGTGGTGTTTCGAAAAATTGAAACTGTTGCCGCCCCGGCCGGGCTGGTTGCGCTTCCAGCGCCACAGCTACAATCGGATGTTGAGCGCGGAAATTTTCCAGATGAGTCTGGAGGAGACGAAACAACAGCTCAACCGAGTTGGTCGGGTCGGGAATTTGGAAACGGTGTTGGTAAGTTGTTTTATTCGCCGCCGCGAATCCGTCCTTTGGCGGATCGGCAAAAGTGAGCCGGAGCGTCAATTCCCCGGCAACGAGGTAAAGTATGCCGAGTCGCCGGGTGAGTTGCTCGAGAAAGCGTTGCAGAACGAAGAGAAGCGGCTCGGCAGTTTCGATTTCGTGCTCGAAATCGATCTGCTCCGCAAAAATTTCCGGTGGTCTGACGAGTCGTAAAAGACGGGTCGATTTGCCGCTCGCCTGTTCCCAGAGGCGGGCCGCTTCCGGTCCAAGCCGGGCGGTGAGATCGCCCTGGGGGAGGGCGGCGAGGTCGCCCAGGGTATGGACGCCCCATTTGTGGAGGATGGCGAGGATGTGGGAAATTTCCGCCGCACGCTTGTCTTTCATGGCGGGAAATTAGAGCCGGAAAGGAGCATGTTCAATAGAACATAATAACCTGGGCTGGGGGAGGGACGGGCGCTGTCCCGTCCGGGTTTCTTAGATCCACGGACGACACGGCGGTCGTCCCTTCAGTTAGCCGCCCGGGCTCAAGAGGCGCGCCTTCGCGTCATCCGGCAGCGCTGAATTTGCGATCCAGGCGGAGGCGTTGCGCGGATCGGTTTTCAGCCAGTTGCGCGCGGCGGACTCCATCTGGCTATTGCGCAGATTGTCATCGCCGATCGTCGCCGCCCACTGCACTGCGGTCTGTGGATCGGAGGACGTGATCAGCCTGGTGAAGGCGCTCACCGCCTGATCGCGTGACGGGCCTTCGGACAAATTCCCAAGCCAGCTCGCCGCTCCGGTCGGGTCATTTCTCGCCCAGGAGTTTATCAAGTTTGCGAACATTTGCGCACGCGTGTTTCCCTCGGGGAACGAGGCCGCCCAGGCGCCGGCCGCCTGCGGATCGCTCGAAGCCCATTGCGAAATAACGGAATTTGCCGCTGCGCTTTGCGCGTCGCCCGAGAGTCGCGACGTCATTTGCGCGGCTTTGGCCGGGTCGTTTTCCGCCACCGCCGCGATGATATTTGGCAGGACCGCGCTGCGCTCGCTCGAGTCGGTCAAATTCTGCGCCCAGTTAAGCGCGGCCTGCGGATCGTTCCGCGCCCATTGCCGAGAAATATTCGAAAGCAAAGTGCGACGCTCCTCGCCGTTGCTATTCGTTAGGGTAAATTCGGCTGCGGCTGCCGGATCGGTTTCGCTCCACTGCGCGATGATTGGATTGAGCGCTTCCTCTCGCGTCGTGCCCGCCGGAAGTTTTTGCGCCCAGCTCAGGGCGCTCTGGAGATCAGCATTGGCGAGTTGTTGCGCGACCAGTCGCACGGCGTCTTCCTGCGTTTTGCCGCCCGGCAGGGCGGCCACATAATTGGCGGCGGCGGTTGGATCGGTTTGGGCCCAGCTCGAGAGGACGTTTTGCAGCGCGCGATTCTTTCCTTCACTGCTCGGCAGCTCTTGTGTCCAGGCGAGCGCCGCCGTCGGATCGTTCTGGGCCCATTGGCGCGCGATATTGCCGGCGGCGCGGTCTCGCATCGGCCCGGGTGGCAAAGCCGAAATCATGGCGGCGGCGCGCTGCGGATCCTTGTTTGCCCAGGCGGAAAGAATCGTTTGCAAGGCGTTCTCATGCGCCTGGCCGGCCGGCAGCGAGTTCGCCCAGTTAAGCGCGGCTTGTGGATCGTCGTTCGCCCAGGTGGATGCGACGATCTGGATGGCGGTATCGTGAGCCGGTCCGGGGGGGAGCAGCGCTGCACGCTGCGCCGCTGTCACTGGATCGGTGTTGGCCCAACGGGAAAAAATTGGCCAGTAAGAACCCTGTCGGCTGCTTCCCCCGGCGGGCAATGTTTGCAGCACGTTAAGGGCGGCTTGCGGGTCGGTCTCGGCCAGGGAAGAGACGACGGCCTGGAGCGCGCGATCGCGTTCTGGCCCGGGCGGGAGTTGCTGCGCCCAGGCGTTGGCGGCGGTCGCATCCTTCTCCGCCCACGAACGGACTGCGGCGGCCACGGTCAGCCGGCGATCGGATATGGTGCCGTTGTTCTGCGCGTAGTTGAGCGCGGCCTGCGGCTCGACTTCCGCCCAGCGGGAAATGAGCATCGAAAGATAAATCGCTTTATCGCGCTGGTTAGGCAGGTTTTGCAAGGCGTCGATGATGGAACGGATCTTCTTTGGCTCGAGCCCGTCGATTAACCTGCTCGCCTGGAGGTAGCCACGTCGATCGGACGGATGCGCCATCGCGTTTTTCAGGGCTGCGATAATGGCCTGGTCGGAGACCGGGTCGGCCGGCACTGCTGCACCGGACTGGCCCGAAGCGGCTGGAAGTTGCGCCAGGAGTTGGTCGATGAGCGGTTTCTTGCCTAACGAATTCGCACCGCTCGAGGCGGATGCCAACGTGGGCTGCCGGTGCGGCACGACGTAACGATCGATCGCCATCCCGGCCAGAAAAGCGGCGGCGGCGATGAGAACGGCAAGAGCGAATCGCATTACAGCCGGAAAACTAGCGCAATGTTGGGCAACGTTACAAAATCTTCACCGGGCATTGCGGGAGCGCATTGAGAAAAGCCCGGCCGTATGTCTTCGTCACGACCCGGTTGTCGAGGATGACGACGATGCCATGATCGCTCTTCGTCCGGATCAGACGTCCAACGCCCTGGCGAAATTTCAAGATCGCCTCGGGGAGCGAGTATTCGCTGAAGGCATCGCCACCATGCGCCTGGATCAGCTCGAGCTTGGCTTCGATCAATGGATGATCGGGCACAGCGAAAGGCAGTCGCGTGATGATGACATTCGAAAGCGCGGCGCCCGGCACGTCCACCCCCATCCAAAAACTGTCCGTCCCGAAAAGCACACTGCGCGGCGTGTTTTTGAACTGCTCGAGAAGCTGGCTGCGCGGCGCGCTCTGGCCCTGCACGAGCAGGTTCATCTTTTGTCTGACAAAAAACGCTTCCATCTCCGAGGCCAGTTGCTGCATCGCGCGGTAGCTGGTGAAAAGAACAAATGCGCGGCCGTCGGTGTCGGCGACGAAACGTGCCACCCATTCCGCGAGCGCGGCGCCGTAGGTCTGATCGCGCGGGTCCGGCATTTTGCGCACGACGTAGAGCTGCATTTGCTTCTGGAAATCAAACGGACTCCCGAGCTGTAATGGCTCTGCATCGTCCGCCCCGACTCGTCGCCGGAAATAGGCCAGGTCGGGACGCCCGACCGCGAGCGTCGCACTCGTCAGGATGCTGGTGCATCCTTCCCGAAAAAGCATCCGGCGCAGGACCGGCGCGACATCGATCGGCGCGGCGTTGAGCGTGATATTCTGCGCCGCTTTTCCTGTGCGCTCGATCCAGTAGACGTAATCCTGCGCGCTCTGTTGCAGGAAGACCGAGATGCCTTCGCGCTGCTCGCTGATGCGCCGCCCGAGTTCCTGCAGCTCGGATTTCAGAAGTTCGTCTGCCGTTTTTCGCACCACTTCGCTGATGCGCATCTGGAGCGCGCCTAATCGCCCGGTAATCTGGTCGTCCACGAAATCGACTTTGCGGACCCGGTATTCGCGACCCTTTTTGAAATCGGCCCGCTCGTCGATCTTGTCGAAGAAGCGGTCCGCCTCCTCAACTAACGATGCCGCCAGCGTCACTCCGGCGGCGTCCCGCGTGACAGTGAAGAGTCCCTTCTTGGAGCGTGCGTTATAGAGGCGCTGGATGCTGGAGCGCAGCCCGTATTGTGAAACGGCGATCCCGATCTGCCGCGAGGCGACCTGCTCCAGAGTGTGCGCCTCGTCGAAAATCAGGAAGTCGTTAGGGAAAAGATAACCTTCGTCCCGTTCCTCCTGTTCTTCCAAACCGCCCAGAAGCATGAAGAGCAGGGTGTGATTGATGACCACGACGTCGGCCGCGAGCAATCGCCGGCGCGCCTGTTGGAAGAAGCAACGTGAATCCTGTCCGCAGGTCTTCGCGCTGCAGATGTGGGCTTCGCTGCAAACCTGGGTCCAGACTTTTGGGTCAGGCTCGATCGGGAGGTCGCTTAAAGTGCCGTCGATCGTGGTGCGCGCCCAGTCGGCCAACCGGGCGAGATCGGCCTGTTCGGTCGTGTTAAAAAGTTCGTTCGCGCTCTGCACCGCGCGCTGCAAGCGGCGCGGACAAAGGTAATTCTGCCGGCCTTTCATGAGCGCGGCCTCGAACTCGACCGGGAGAATCTTTTTCACGATCGGGATATCCTTGTGCAGCAGTTGTTCCTGCAGATTGATCGTGTGGGTCGAGATGATCGCTTTCTTCTTTTTCTCGATCGCGAAAAGGGTCGCCGGAATAAGGTAGGCGAGCGATTTGCCCACGCCCGTCCCGGCTTCAACGACGAGATGTCGCTCTTCTTCCAGGGCCTGCGCGACGGCCGCGGCCATCGCCTGCTGCTCCGGCCGATACTCGAAGTTGCGCGCCTTGGCGAGCAGGCCGTCCTCGGCAAAAATCGCCCGCACCCGCTCGACAAAATCGCTCCTGAGAGAATCTTTGAGCGCAATCATGCCGCGTGGAGCTTACGCGGAAAATCCGAAATCCGAATGCCGAAATCCCAAGCAAATCGCAATGACCAAAGTTCAGAAATCTAGACCTCGGGTCTCGCAGACGGAAGTTTCGAACGATCGAGTTACTGGCTTCGTGCTTGTTTCGGATTTTCAACCATGAAACTGCTCGATCGCTACATCATCCGCAATTTCCTGCAGCCCTACGTTTACTGCATTCTCGGCTTTCTCTCCATCTGGCTCATCTTCGACATCAGCGACAACAGCTCCACCATCTTCGACGAACACGCGCCTTTAGGCCTGGTCGTGCATTTTTACTGGACCCAAATCCCAGAAGTGATGGTGATTCTCCTGCCGGTTTCGTTGCTTCTTTCGCTCCTTTTTTCCCTCGGCCGCATGTCGCGGGCGAATGAAATTGTCTCGATGCTGACCGCCGGGGTGAGCGTGCCGCGGGTGGTTTTTCCCTTGCTCGTCATTGGGCTGCTTACCACCGGTCTGACCCAGGTGCTGAATTACTCCCTCGCTGCCCACGCCGAGCTGGAACGGAAAAGCTTCTTCGACCAGGTGAACCGCGGCGGAATCCGCGAAGTGGTGATTAGCGCGCAAGTCTTCCGCAACCGGACCGACGATCGGACCTGGTATATCGCTCGGTTCCGGCGAAATTCGAACCAGTTCAGCGGAGTGCAGGTCGTGCAGCAGGATGCACAGGGGAATATCACTCGCAATTACATCGCGACCGAGGCGTTCTACGAGCCGGCGACGAAAAGCTGGCGCATGGAGAATGTCAAGGTGGTGAACTACGACCTGGCCGGCAATATCACGAATGAAAAGCTGCTTCCGTCTTTGACGATTACCGGCTGGAGCGAAACGCCCTTTCGCCTGAGCAGCGCCAATGTGCGCCCGGAATTTCTCGGTATTTCCGAGCTGCAGCAGTATCTGCATTACAACGCCGATTTTCCCGAGACCTTGCTTGCTCCATTCCGCACCCAACTGCAATATCGTTGGGCGTTGCCGTGGACCTGCATGGTCGTGGCCATCATGGCGACGCCGCTCGGGATCGGTTTCTCGCGCCGTGGCATTCTCGCCAGCGTGGCGGTGGCGATCGGGCTCGTCTTCACCATGAATTTTTTGATCCATCTCTTTCTCGCGCTCGGAGAAGGCGACCGCGTCTCGCCGATCGTTGCAGCCTGGACGCCAAACGTAATCTTCTTCCTCATCGGTCTTTATTTGCTCCGCCTGCGCGCGACGAACCGCGAGGCTCCCAGCTTTAATCCCGCCGTGCTCTGGCGTAGCTTGCGCGCGCGATGAATCCCCTGGCTGATGAATGGTCGATCCAGCACCGCTCCGAAGTGTGCGCGGTTACCGGGCGGCCTTTCGCCCCCGGGGAGAATTTTTACACCCTTCTCTTCCGTGATGGCGACGGCTTTCGCCGTCAGGATTTGAGCGAAGAAGCCTGGCAGCTGCGGAACGAAAATTTGCGGCCCTTCTCTTTCTGGCGGGCGCGTTTCGAGCCGCCGCCGCCCGCGCCGCCCGATCCCTTGCCGAAGGAAAACGCCGAGGAACTTTTTCGACGTCTCGTTAGGGCGGCGGAGCGCGCGAACGTCAATGCCTGCTACGTGCTCGCTGCGATGCTCGAGCGAAAAAAAATTCTCAAGCAAATCCAAACCGAGGAGCGCGACCGGGGCCGCGTCCTGATCTACGAGCACGCCAAAACCGGGGACGTTTTCATCGTGCCCGACCCGCAACTGCACCTGGATGAACTGGAGTCCGTTCAGCGAGAAGTGGCGGGGTTAATGACGAAACCCGAATGAGGACTCCGATGATACCAGATCCGGGATTCGTGCCGTAACACAGCTGGTGAAGCGGGCCAGGCTGGGCTTTGCCGTGACCCGACCTAACGATTCAACAATTCACGATTTAACGACCTCATGCTTCCCTGGTTTTCCAACGAGCGTTTCCCGCTTTATCTCGCGCCAATGGCCGGCGTCTCGGACAAGATTTTCCGCCAGCTTTGCAAAGAGCGCGGAGCCGATGTGCTGGTGACGGAGTTCGTCTCGGCGGAAGGCGTCTTCCGGCGCAACGCGCGCACCCGAGGCTATCTCGACTTCGACGAGATCGAGCGACCGATCGGCGTGCAGCTCTTCGGCGGCAATGCCGGGCACATGGCGGACGCAGCCCGCCAGGTCGTGGACTGGGTGGGGCCCGATTTCCTCGATCTCAACTTCGGCTGCCCGGTTAACAAAGTAGTGGCAAAAAACGGAGGCTCCGCGCTCCTCAAGGATTGCCCGACCTTGAGCAAAGTGGCGGATGCGGTCGTCAGGGCGGTCGCTCCCCTGCCGGTCACGGCCAAGATCCGCACCGGCTGGGATGACGGCACGATCAACGCGGTCAGCGTCGCGCAACTTCTTGAGTCGTTAGGCATAGCCGCCCTCGCCGTGCACGGCCGCACCCGCGCCCAGGGCTATTCCGGCGCAGCCGACTGGGAGTTGATCGGGCAGGTTGCCGCCGCCGTCTCCATTCCGGTGATTGGGAACGGCGACCTCTTCAGTGCCGCGGACGTCGCGCAACGCGGCCGCGAAACCGGCATTGCCGGCGCGATGATCGGCCGCGCGGCCATGAGCTCGCCTTGGATTTTCTCGCAAACGAAACATTACCTCGCGACCGGCGAACTGCTTTCGCCACCCAAGCCAGCGGAGAAGTGGGCGCTCATCCAACGGCACTGCGAGCTGGCGGTAGAAGAATGCGGCATCGAAGACCTCGCCATGCGTTCGATGCGCGGACGCTTGATGGCTTATTCCAAGGGAATGCCGGCGAGCAAAATGTTGCGCGAGAAATTCCAGCAGGTCAGCACGCTCAGCGAAGTCGAGGAAATCGCCCGGCTTCATCTGGCGACGTGCCTCGAAGCGGCCTAAATTGCCCGGTGTCCGCAGCCAGTTCGCCTAACGGCGAAATCAAATTCAAGATCGGCAACGAACGTCTCGTTAAAGTGACCGAGAACGCCGCGCGCAAACTCTCGTCGCTCCTGCAAAAGCAGGGACGCGCGCACGGGGCGTTGCGCGTGGCGGTGATCGGCGGCGGTTGCTCCGGTCTGCAATACAAGATGGATTTAGTCGATGGCCCGGCCAACCGCGACATCATGGTCGAGTCCTGCAACGTGCGGGTGGTGGTCGATCCGAAGAGCGCACTTTTCGTCAGCGGTTCGGTCCTCGATTTCAGCGACGACCTGCAAAAGGGCGGGTTCAAAGTGACGAACCCGAACGCAGTCGCGCACTGTTCCTGCGGCGAGAGTTTCTCGGCATGACCGATTATTTCGCGCTCCTCGGGGAAGCGCGACGCGCCTGGCTCGATCCGGAAAAGCTAAAGGAAAAGTATTTTGCGCTCGCCCGGGCGCGGCCGGCGGACGCCGAGTTGAACGATGCGTTTCGGGTCCTGAGCGAGCCAAAGTTGCGCCTGCATCATCTCCTCACCCTGGAAGGAGCCGAGCTGACGGCTGGCCGGCCGGTTTCGCCGTCCGTAGCAGAGTTGTTTTGGAATACTGGAACGTTGCTGCGCGAGATCGAGCGCTGGCTGCGGCAGAAGAACGAGACGACGAGCACGCTGCGGCGTGCGCTGTTGCAGCCGGAGCGGGGGAAGTTGGAAGAGCGGCTGAGCAGACTCGAACAGCAATTGCGCACGACCTACGAAGCCGAGGTCGCGCAATTGCCGCGCACCGAGATCGGTTCGCCTGACGAATTGGCCCGACTGGTGGAGCGCTACGATTCCATCGCCTATCTCACCCGGCTCCTCGAACAGACGGCGGAGAAGAGATTTCAGTTAACGACTGGCTAATTGTCTAATGTCAGAGGGGCTTTTGTGTCCCGATCCGCTGTGGCTTCCTAACCCCTCGGGGCACAAAGGCCCCTCCCACATTGTTAGTTGCGTCGGCGCGGTTTTTGGCCAACATGTTCATATGCTCACTCCCGGGCAAAAGAACGTCCTGCAATTCATCCAGGCGGAACAACGCAGCAAAGGCCTGACCCCGAGCACGCGCGAGATCCAGGAACATTTCGGGTTCGCAAGCCAGACCTCGGTTATGCAATACATCGCCGCCCTGGAGCGAAAAGGTTTTCTCCAGCGCCACGCGCGCAAGGCGCGAGCCCTGATCACGTCCGCGCCGCATAGCCGGGTGGTGGATATTCCGATATACGGCGAGATCCCGGCGGGCATGGCGACACTGGCCGAGCAAAACATCGAGGGCCACGTCGCGCTCGATCTCGATTCGCTCAACGCCTCGCGCAGTGCGCGCACCTTTGCCCTGCGCGTGCGGGGCGATTCCATGATCGGTGCCCATATTCTCGATGGCGACATCGTGATTCTGGAAGATCGGCAGACGGCAAAAAATGGCGACATCGTCGCGGCCCTGATCGATGGCGAGACGACATTGAAACGCTACGTCACTGCGCACGGCCGGCCGTATTTGAAGGCGGAGAACCCGCAATTTCCCGATCTGATTCCGGCGCGGGAGTTGCGAATCCAAGGCGTGATGACGTCGCTGGTGCGGAGGCAATCCCCCGGATAACGCGCCCATCTGCATTTGTCATCCCGATCCCGCCACAGGACGGGGGACCCCGCAAGGAATGGGGAGGTGGCTGTCGCAAGCAAGACCGGCACTGGATTTGGGAAGGTCCCGCGCTGCGCGCCGTCGGCCCGGCATGACAACAGGGTAAGCCGTTTCAAACATGTTATTTTGAACATATTTACTTTTGTGCCATGCTTCGCCATGGCGGCGAACAGGATCATCGATCTGCGCAGGCTTCTGGCGGAACGCTTTCCGCAGGAGCTTTTGCCCCCGGCCGCCCGGCTCGTTACCGGATTGCGGATTTTCGATGAAGCGCTTGATGGCGGCCTGACGAAAAGCGCGATGACCGAATTAACCAGCACGCTTCCGAATGCCGGTAGCGTGACGATTATTGCCGCGCTGCTGCAACGTGCCTGCCGCGAGCGCTACTTCATCGCGCTGATCGACGGACGCGATTCGTTCGATCCGCAATCCATCGGCGCTGCAGCGTTGCGCCATCTGCTTTGGGTGCGCTGCCGAAAAGCGAGCGAGGCGATGCAGGCAGCGGATCTACTTTTGCGCGACGGGAATTTTCCACTCGTGATTCTCGATCTCGTTCTCAATCCGTTGGCGGAATTGGGCCGGATCCCCTCGAGCAACTGGTATCGCCTGCAACGCTTGGTTGAGCCGGCACCGACAGCGTTTCTGGTTCTTACTCCGCGCAGCATGGTTAGCAGCGCGCCGTGGAAGCTGGCCTTGGAAAATCGCTGGACGCTCCCGCAGCTCGATGCAGCCGCGGCCGACTTGCAGGCAGAGCTGAAGATCCGGCTGCAGCGGGCTCAGCCTAACAAATGGAGGAGGGAGGGGGAAATAATGGCCGGCTGAACGTTTAAAGGGTTGAAGCGGGCGCTGGCCTCTTCCGCTTTAACTCTTCAACGGTTCATCGCTTCAACGCTTGGCGTCCGCATGTTTGCCGCTCTCTATCTGCCCAATTTCGAACTGCAGGCGGCACTGCGGAATGAGCCGGAGCTGCACGCCAAGCCGGTCGCCCTGCTCGATGACGAAGCAGCGAAAGCGACCATCCTCCAGCTCACGCCCAGCGCCACCGAAGCCGGGGTGCGCGCAGGAATGACCGCGAGCCAGGGGCTGGCCCGGTGTTTGAGTTTGATCATCAAAGCGCGCGCGCTCTCTCAGGAGAAAATCGCCGGTGAAATTTTACTGCACCACGCCGCGACCCTCGCGCCAGAGATCGAAGCGACCGCGCCGGGAGTTTGCACGGTGCATTTTACCTCGCGGAAAGATTGCCGGGCAAATCTCGAGCGCGTCGTCAGGCAACTCGCTCCTTTGCAGCTTAGCGCGCAGGCCGGCCTGGCCGCGACCCCGGACCTCAGCTTTCTCGCCGCCTGTCTGGCACGCCCCGTCCTGCAGGTCGACGATCCGCAAGAGTTTCTCGCGTCTTTGCCGATCGAAACCCTGTGCTATCTACCGCGTCCGGAGCGTTCCGGAGAAGCTGCTGCGACGATTCGTTTTCGTTAGGCGGATCTAACCGCCGGCGTAGTCCGGATATTTTTGGTGAAGTTGCGTGCTGGCACGCTCGGCTTCAGCCGATTTGCCCGCTTTCTGGTAGGCTTTGGCCGCCTTTGCGAGCGCTTGCGGAGTGATCTCGGGATCATCGTAGAGCAGGGCCACGCTCATGAAGGCTTTGCCGGCGTCTTCAAATTGCTGGCGTTCCACCTCCACGTCGCCCGCCAGCAGACGCGCCTGCGCGTTGACCCGGCCTTCCGGCTGCAACTTCATGATTTCCTCCGCGATCTTTTGCGCATCGTCGGGTTTGTGCGCGCCGATTTTCGCCTTGCCCAATGCGAGGAGTGCCTTCGCTTTTGCGGCCGGATCGCTCGTTGTTTCCAAAAACTTCTGGAGCGACGATTCGGCTTCGGCCGGTTGATTCAGTTTCATCTCGGCGTCACCGAGGTAAAACCAGAAGTCCGGTTTCACGCTGCTGACGTTGCCGGTCTTGCTCAGCGCGGTCAGATACCTGGCAGCCGCGGTATAGTCTTTGGTGTTATAAAATTCGATCCCGAGCCACTCGAGAATTTCGGCCGGGACTTGTCCGTCAGGCGAGGCCTCGTAGAATTTGTCCACCTCCCGGGCAAGGGCGTCGCGCTGCTTGAGATAGAAATAGGACGACATGATGCGGAGCGCGGCGGGTGTGCCGTATTGATCGGCGTTCAACTGGCGCGCCAGCTTCATCTCCGCGATCGTGGTCGGGTAATCTTTTGCCGCGAAGGCCGCCTTGCCGATGTAGTAATGCGCCTGCGCCGCGGCTGCGCTCTTGGGAAATTCCTTCAACAGTTGCTGGAAACTCGCGGCCATGCCTTTGCTGTCGTCGAGCTGTCCGAGGATGAGAGCTTCCTGTTGCAAGGCGGCTTCGCGTTCCCGCGCGTCGGGATAGTTGGTGAGCAATTGCTCGAGATCGCTCCGGGCACGCTCGTATTGCTTGCCTTCCTGGAAGGCGAGCGCGCGCTGAGCAAGGGCGGAGGGGGCCTGCGGATTACCGGGAAACGCCTGAAGAAAATAACTGAACGCTTCGATCGCTTCATCGGGTTTCTTCGTTTCCATGTCGCACCAGCCGAGCTTAAAAGCCGCATCCGCCCGCAGCCTGACGGAAAGCTCGGAATCACGCAGCCCGGCATAGAGGGTCGCGGCGGCGGCGAAATCCCGCTCTTTGT
Source organism: Chthoniobacterales bacterium (assembly GCA_050736975.1). GTDB lineage: Bacteria > Verrucomicrobiota > Verrucomicrobiia > Chthoniobacterales > UBA10450 > Palsa-1392. The sequence goes on from JBOHXL010000058.1 coordinate 23,367, forward strand.
AAAGCGCCTCGGCTTTCAGCAGCTTCGCCTGCTCGGCGCGTTCCCCGTCCGGATTATCCTTGATGAACTCGTCGATCTCGTCGCCCAAGGCTGGGTCATTCGCGTTGTAGAGACAGATCAAATGCTGATATTGCGCATCCTTCGCCTCCTCGCGGCCGGGATATTTCTGCATGATCTGGCGATAAATCGCCTCCGCCTCCTTGTAGTGACCGAGTTGGCGCTGGCTGTTTCCCGCGAGCAACATCATCTCCGGTCGCACTTCCTCCGGAACCTGATCCTTGCTCTTCTGATAATCAGTCACCGCCTGGGCGTACTGACCGCCTTGGTACTCGAGCCTGAGCAATCCGACCGCGGCGATTCCGCTCCAGCGCCCGGCCTCCGGCAAGTTGCGTCCCTTTTGCAAGAGCGCGGCCGCTTTCGCGGTCATCGCCTTGTCCGGCTTTCCTTTTTCGCTTTGCGCGAGATCAAGCGCGATCAATCCGGCGCGGACCGCCGCTTCCGCTTTGACCGACGGCTTGCTCGTCTCGGCCGCGACCGCTTCGAACTGCTTTAGCGCATCGGCCTTGCGCCCGGCCGCGAGGAGAATGGTGCCGACCGCGAGTCGCGAATCATCGCGAAATGGATTGGGATCTTCGGTCGCGATGACCTGTTGATAAACGTCGCGCGCCTCGTCTTTGCGCTGGAGATTTTCGAGGCAGCGGGCTTCAAAATAGCGGGCCGACAGGGCGAGTGCCGAGGCTTTCACCTTCGCGGCCGCGCGATGAAAAAGCGGGAGCGCAGAGGAGTAATCCTGGTCGTTGAAGAAGATTTCCGCGAGCGCATAGGAGGCGGGGCCAACCATTTCGTCGTCCGGGAAATCTTTCAGGAGGCTTTGAAAACTGGTGCGCGCCGGGGTGATGCGATCGAGTGCGCGATACGCTTCGCCCAGATAAAAGAGCGCCGTCGGACGATTGGCTGATTCTGGGTAGAGGCCGAGAAATTTTTCGTATTCCGGGATCGCGAGATCGTAGAGTTTCTGCCCGAAAAGTCCGTTGGCATAGTTGAGCTGGCGCTGCTCCTGCGACTCCGGACTTTCCGGCGGGGCACCGCTGTTTGGTGGTTCAGTCGCTGCGGGTATCGGAGCCGGTAGTTGGGTTGTGACTGGGACGGGGAGCGCACGCCTGACGGTCGGCTCCGGCGCTGGCGGCGCTGTTTCGACCGGAAGGGCCCGCGCTACCGGCGGCTCCTCGACGGGCAGAGCACGCCGGACCGGCACGGGCGTGGTTTGCCCGGGCGCGATGGGTTGAAGGAGCCACCCGGCCGCCGCAGCGATGAGGGCGACTCTCGCTCGCAGCGAGTTCATTTCGCGGTCGCGAAGGCCACATTCGTGATCCCGGCTTCGCTGCAAATGTTGAGCACGTTCACGATGTATTTATAGGCTCCGGCCTCATCACCGCGAATCACGACCGCCTGGTCGGGATTGAGCTGCACCAGGGCCTTGAGCATGGTCGTCAGGTCGGGTCCGGAGAGCGTCCGCCGATTCACCACGACGCTGCCGTTGGATTTAACGTTCACGATCACGTCGCCGATCGGCGCGTTTTTTTCCGTCGCGGCGCTGGCCTTGGGAATCTTAATGTCGAGCTCGTTTTCGTTGCGGGCCGCGTTCCAGGTGAGAAGAAAGAAAATCAGGAGCAGCAAAAGCACATCGACGAGGGGCGCGAGCTGGATGCCCGGATGTTGCGGCGCGGTGCGACTGCGAAAGTTCATTTTGACCGATTTAGCGTCTGGGAGGAACGCGAAAGTTTCGACGCCTAAGGCCGATCAAAATTCATCTTCGAGCAATGCCGGAGCGTGTTCTCGCCGCCGGCCCTGCTGGAGCGAAAGGAGCGCTACGACATGGGTGCTGGCGGCTTCAAGATCGGAGATGAGACGCTGCGCGCGCCCCCGAAAGATGGCGTAGAAGATCATGGCGGTGATGCCGATGCCGAGACCGCCACAGGTATTGATGAGCGCTTCGCTGATCCCCTTCGAGAGCTGGATGTAACGCGACGGGCCGAGCTCGGAGCCGAGCGCGCCGAAGGAGCGGATGATGCCGATGACGGTGCCGAACAAACCAACCAGGGGCCCGATCGTTGCGATGTCGGCAAGATAAGTGACGCGGTTGTGCAGATTAGTTGCGACCCGCGTGCCTTCCGTCTCCGCGATCTCGCGCACCTGCGCGAAGTCCGCGTTCGGATTTTTCGTCATAAAGTCGAGCGTCTTTTGCACGACCCGCGCGATGGCTTCGCCGTGGCGATTGGAAACCGCGAGCAGGCCGAGAAAGTCGCGCTTGCGCAGGAGGGCGTCGGCCGTTGCCATGTAGCCGCTGCTCACGATCGCGCCGCGACGAATCGTGAAGAAAAAGACGATGATCAACATCACGGAGAAAATCGAGAGGAGAAAAAGCAGCAGCATGACCGGCCCGGCGGCGATCATTGCCTCGAGCAGATTGGTGGTGCGTGGAAGAACGGGCTGGTTTGGCATCGGAGCCTGCGCGAGGGCGGAACCGGCGCTCGCCAGGACAACGAGCAGTGAAAGGAAACGCTTCATGCTCAATTGGGCCTTAGCATAGGCGCGGGCACCGGCGATGCAACTTCACCGAAAGAGAGACAAGGGCCTCTCTACGATCGTTCATCCTTGTTCTTCTCGCGCATGAGCACGAGCAACGAGTCACCAGCGCCGGACCCGAAAGATATGCGCCGGTTGCACACCGGGGTGAAGAGCGACGTAATTGCGTTTCCCGTGCCAGACGTAGCGTGCGTCGGTCAGGAGGTCGTGCACTTCGTAGCTTTCGCTCCCGATCTCGCCAAACTCCTCGATCGGCGCCTCGACAAAGCCGCTCTGCATATAAAGCGGATCGAGATTCACGACGATGAGAATGACGCTGTCGCGCGCCGGCGTCATCTTGCTGTAGAAAAGCAGGGCGCCGTTGTCGACCGGATGGAAACGAAGGTTGTCGTAGAAATGCAGGGCGCGATTCTCGCGCCGGATCCGGTTTAAGTTCGTGATCAATTTCTTGATGTTTCCGGGCGCGTCCCAATCCCGTTCCTTAAACTGATATTTCTCGGAATCGAAATACTCTTCGCGGCCGGGGAGCGCGACGTTTTCGCAGAGCTCAAAGCCGCTATAGATGCCGTAAACGCTCGACAACGTAGCCGCGAGCACAGCGCGAATCTGAAACATTGGGCGACCGCCCGTCTGGAGGTGGAAAGGCAAGATATCAGGCGTGTTGGTGAAGAGATTGCCGCGGAAATATTCGCGCATCTCCGTCTGCGTCAGCTCGGTGAAATACTCCGTCAGCTCTGGCTTGCTCGTTCGCCAGGTGAAGTAGGTATAGCTCTGGTTAAAGCCGGCCTTGGCCAGGATCTTCATCATTTTCGGACGGGTGAAAGCCTCGGAAAGAAAGATCGTGTCCGGAAACTTGGCGCGCACGCCCACGATGAGAAACTCCCAAAAAGCGACCGGCTTGGTGTGCGGATTATCGACCCGGAAAATGCGCACGCCGCGCTCGGTCCAAAAGAGGATGATGCTTTTCATTTCCTCCCAAAGCTCCGGCCAGTTGGCGCAACGGAAATTGAGCGGGTAAATGTCCTCGTACTTTTTCGGCGGATTCTCGGCGTACTTGATCTTGCCGTTGGGGCGTTTGTAGAACCACTCCGGGTGCTCGGCGACGTAGGGATGATCGGGCGAGCAGTTGATCGCAAAATCGAGCGCGATCTCCATCCCGCGGCGGCGGATTTCCTTTTCCAGCCAGGCAAAATCCTCGAGCGTGCCTAACGACGGTTCGATGTCCTTGTGGCCGCCGCCGTGCGGGCACCCGAGCTTGCGATTTCCGATGGCGTAGGGCACGCCTGGCTCATCCGGTTTGCAGGTCACGGAATTATTGCGACCCTTGCGATTCGTTAGGCCAACTGGATGAATGGGCGGGAAATAAATGACGTTGAAGCCCATCGCCCTGGCGTCATCGATTCGCCCGAGGCACTCGCGAAAAGTCGAGCCGCGATCGGCGCGACCCTGGGCCGAGCGGGGAAAAAATTCATACCAGGCGGCGGTGCGGGCCGCGACGCGATCGACAATCACGCGGGGCGCTGGCGCGTACTGGGTCGCTCCGTCGCGTGCGGCGTAGGTTGCCATCAAGACTTCGAGTTCGCCGGCGTGCGCGATCCGATGGACTTCCGCGTCGTCGCTGGCGCGCATCCGTTCCGCGAACGCCCGCAGGCGTTTGGCATCGGCACCGCGGGAGCGTCTGGCGGCGGCGGCGAGCAACTCGGCGCCCTCCAGTTTTTCGCTCGTAAGGTGAGCAAGGCCGGCTTCGAATTTCGCTCCGAATTCATGCTGCCAGCCGGCGAAAGCATCGATCCAGGCTTCAACCGTGTATTCGTAGGTGGCATTTTCGTAGACAGAAAAAACGCCGCGCCAGCGATCATTGTCGACCAACTTCATGGCGGTCTCGTGCCAGTTGGATTGCCCCAGCACCCGCCATTTCAAGGCGGCCGCAACGATGTCGTGGCCGTCCTTGAAAATGTCCGCCTCGACCACTACGTCTTCGCCGATGACCCGCTTGATTGGGTAACGCCCGCCATCGATCAGGGGTCGCAGATTCTCGATGACGGCAGCGGGGAATTGTGCGGGCATCGGTTAATCAACTGAAATCAGCGAAGTGGGAAAGGGCAAATTGACCGGAAGGCGATCCGATCCCGGGCGGAAAGGCAGGCGTATCTGCCGCAGAGAGGGGCGCGTTTCCGACCGGCCACCGAGAGTTACCTGCGGGCGACAGACCCGGCGCTGCAAAGCTAGAGCGCGAAGTAGAAAGCGGCTTCGTAGAGCCCCGAGGTGCGGGTCTCTTCGCGCCGTATCCGCGTGCGCAGAATCTTCTCGAACATCTCCTGTTCGAGCCGGCCAATGATCCCGTATTTCTCGATCAAATTCATGATGGGCGAATGACATTCGAGAATTTGCGGGCCACCTTCGTTTGGTTCGTTAACGAATTGCGACATGTGGCCCTCGTCGTCGCGAACGGCGGCGAGCGATCTGGCACGTTCCTCGACGGAATAGCCCTTCACCTTTTCCCGGAGCGCGTTGGTCTTTCGTTCAAACAAATTGTAGAGCAACTTTTCCGGCGCGTTCGGCCCGTAAATTTCCTCGATCGATTGCAGCAGGTCTAGGGTAAAGGCATTGCTGTCGGCCTGGAAGAGCGCATGGCTCCGGCGGGTCAGGCGGTAAACCATCTCGGGCCGGCCCATCTTTTGCGGGCGTCGCCAGGTATCGAGATAACCGTCGCGCTCCAGGGTCAGGCAATGCTGCTTGATCCCCATGTAGCTCATCTTCATTTTCGCGACCAGCTGATTAACGGAGAGTCCGCGGGTGCGCTTGAGAGTATTGAGAATTTCGAGGCGCTGGGTGCGGCCAATTTCGGCGAGTAGGCGTTGGTTCAAATTGACCTCCATGTCGGAACTACTGAAGGAAACTGTGTTTATACGCAGGGCGCGCATCCGTTCGCAAGGAAATCTCTGCGGGCAAAGAAAATGCCTCTTCGCTGGAACTCTCAGCGCAGTCGATTCGTCGAAACGGGATCGAAAAAATGAGCCTTCCTCAGGTTCATCTCAAACTGCAACCGGTGTCCCGCCTCGCGGTGATCGAACCCCGCCTGGCTGCGACAGACAAGGGTATGCGCTCCAGTTTGCAGGTGGAGATTGGTCTCGGCGCCCATTGGTTCGACAAGATCAACGATGGCCGGAAAGCCGATACCCGCGGCTTTGCCTTCTTTCCGGGTGAAGGTCGCGACTTCGAGATCTTCCGGCCGAATCCCCAGGACGACGTCTTTTCCAAGGAATGCACGCGCCGCCGGGCGCTCCCTCGCCGGGAAGGCGACGTCGATCGTGCCTCCATCGAGCTCGCAAAAACGGATCTTATCTCCGTCCTCTTTCAGCCGGCCGGAAATGAAATTCATCGGCGGACTGCCGAGAAAGCCGGCGACGAAAAGGTTAACCGGCTCGTTGTAGAGTGCGAGCGGGGCATCGTTTTGCTGCACCACACCCTCCTTCATGACCACGATGCGGTCGCCCATCGTCATCGCCTCGACTTGGTCATGGGTGACATAGATCATCGTCGCTTGGAGACGCTGATGCAGCCTGGTAATTTCAGCCCGCATCTGCACGCGCATCCTGGCGTCGAGATTGGAGAGCGGTTCGTCGAAGAGGAAGACCTTTGGCTGGCGCACCATCGCCCGCCCGACCGCGACTCGTTGCCGTTCACCGCCGGAGAGCGACTTCGGCTTGCGATTGAGGAGCGATTCGATCCCGAGAATTCTCGCCGCGTCGGCCACGCGTTTCTCGATTTCGGTCTTTGGGAATCTTCGCAGCTTCAGGCCGAAAGCGAGATTGTCATAGACGCTCAGGTGTGGATAGAGCGCGTAATTTTGGAAGACCATCGCGATGTCGCGGTCCTTCGGCGCGACATCATTGATGCGCTTCTCTCCAATAAAGATATCGCCCTTGGAGATGTCCTCGAGGCCTGCGATCATGCGCAAGGTAGTCGATTTTCCGCAACCCGATGGCCCAACGAGGACGGCAAACTCACGGTCCGCGATCTCCAGGCTGACGCCCTTGACCGCCGTCATGTCGCCGCCCCTGTTGCCGGGATAGATCTTAAAGACGTTTTTGACGGAGACCTTGGCCATGCAGCGGGGAGGGCCAAACTATGGAACGTGTCGGGAAGGGTCAATCCACTTCTCGCCCGCGTCTGCGCCTTTCAGAGCAGGCAGGTGGGGCCGTGTCCCTAACGAAAAGGCAATTCGACGACTTCGACTGTTGTGGCCTCGTCGGCGCAACGCGCGATCAATCTCGTCCCCACTTCGTTGAAACCACGTTTCACAAAGCCGAGTGCGATCTGTTTGCCTAACCGATCGCTGCGCGTTGCGCTCGTAATCCAGCCTGCTTCCTGCCCTTCCTCCGAGCGGGACGCCAGCCTCATTCCCGCAACCAGGGGCAAGTCGGGCACGGCGAGCAATCCGCGAAGTCGCTTGTTCGTTTGCCCGGACATTCTCATGCGCGAAATTACTTCCTGACCGATGTAGCAGCCCTTGCTGTAATCGATCGCCTCGCTCTCCAGGTTGGCCTCCAGCGGAATGATTTGGTCCGTCAGCTCGTGAGCCCAGCGCGGAATGCCCTGCTCAATCCGCCAGCGCTCAGCGCTTTCGGCGTCGCAGATCGGTTCCAGAGCCGAAAGCATTCCCAGCGTCCGATCGCGCTCGGCCGCCTCGACGAAAAGGTCCCAACCACCGGTCCCGTAACGTTTGTTCGAGCGCCAGCTCATCTCGTTAGGCAAAACCGGTCGCAACTCTCCCGTAACGTGGAAAAGAGCGAGTTCCCTGGTGACATCTTCGATCGTGACATCGTCGGCGATGACGTATCGCTCGAGGCGCGGCGCGAGCGTCGTGCGCAATGCCGGATCGGCGTCGAGCAACAACGCGTCCGACTCCGCGCCGATGAGAATGAATGCGTCGATTTTTCCTTTCGCGCTCAGGACACAGGCCGGCAGGGAATGATCGGCGCCTGCCTTGCGAACGTCGTTCGTCACCTGGCCGTTAAGGAACCGCACCCGATCGCGCCCCCTCAGACGCAGCTTGACGCGATCGGAGAGATCGAAAAGCGGCATCAGGATTCGTGCCGGGATGACGAGCCGAACCGGCGGATCCAGCCGCGAATTCCGCCCGACAGATTAACGCCTTCCGGGAACTCTTCTTCTTTTAGTTCCGCGCCCGCAGTCTTTTCCTGGTTCGTGTCCGGGCTTGGCTCAGCAGGTTTCGCCTCCTGCACCGGCTCCGCCGCCTTCGTTGCAACCACTTCCGCTGGTTTTGCGTCTGTCGCTTCATTCTTCTCGACGATCAGGTCCGGCGGTTTTGGTGGCTCCGCGATTTTTGCGGGCTCCTGCCTAACGACCTTTGGCGGAGCAGGAAAATAGCGTTGCGCGACCGAGGAGTAATCGGCATCGCCGCGTCCCTGCTTCACCTCCGCGAGCAACATGTCGCCCGAGACCTCCGTCAAGGGCAGATGGAGTCCGTATTCCTGTGCCAGCCTCATCCCGATCAGCACGTCCTTCAGCATGTGCTTGACCGAAAAATGCGGCTCAAAATCGCCTGCGATCATCAACGGCACCTTCATCTCGAGCGTGGCCGAATTGCTCGCGTTGCTCTTCATCGCGCGGGTGAAAAGCTCGGGTGCGATGCCGGCCTTGCCGACGAGGGCAAGCGCTTCCGCCGCTACTTCGGCGGTCGCGGCCGTGACCATGTTGGTTGCCACTTTCACGATCGAGGCGTCGCCGATTCTTTCGCTGATCATGACGATTTCCTTACTGCTTGCCTCGAGGATTGGCTGCACCCGCTTCAAGGCTGCTTCGTCCCCCCCGATGTAATAAGTGAGTTGGCCGTTTTCAGCGGCTATTTTGCTGCCGGTAAACGGTGCGTCGAGGAACCGCGCTCCGCGCCGCTGCACGATGTCGGCCGCCGCGCGCATGCTTTCCGGCGAGACTGTGCAATGCGCGGTGATGATGTGCTGGACTGCCAGGCTGGGGCTGAGCTGCCGCACCATCTCAAGCAGCGCCTCATCATCGGCGACAAAGATCTGCACCACGTCGCAAAGCTGCGCGACCTCGGCCGGCGAGCCGACAAAATTTTGTTCCGGGCGCGGGGTGCGATTCCAGACGAAGACCTGGAGACCGCGCTTGCGCAGCGCACCCGCGATCCGCGACCCGATGATCCCGAGCCCGATCACGCCGACATTCCTGGATTTGGGACGTGCCATCTCTTTGCACCGCATCCGAACTGAGAGCGGCGAGCGCAAGTTGAGATCAATTTGGCCAGGCTGCAATCACGAATTGGCGGGCCGCCTCGCTCGAGAGTCTTGCAGGTGTCGTTAGGCAGTGGGGGGGAACTCCAACCAGCGCCCTCGACCGGCGGCGCCGCACTGTCAGGCAATCCGAGAATCGGGGAAGGATGCCAACCGGAGGAGCCGCCTAACGAATTACGGTTTGGGGGGTGGTGAAGGTGGTGGCGCCGAACCGGGCGCTACAGGGGCACCTGCCGCTCCCGGCACGCCCGGTGCGCCTGGTGCGCCTGGCACGCCCGGTGCGCCCGGTGCGCCGTGCTTTATTTTGATTTCGTAGGCGATTTTCTCGATTCCTGCCGAACGCACGCGATCGAGCAACTTCATCACGTCCCCGTGGAGCGCTTCTCTATCCGCGCTAATGAAGAACTTTAGATTGGGATTCCCCTTTTCAAGCGCAAGGAGACGCGGCATCACGTCACCGTCAGGCACCACTTCCTTATCGAAGTGGACTATGCCATCGGGATCCACAAACAAACTGATGCGGTCCTTCGGATCGGGCGTCGGCACGGGCTGAGTGGGCGCGATGATCGCTGGCAGGTTCACCCGAATGCCCTTCAGGTGTACCTGGCTCAAGCTCACCATCATGAAACTGGCCAGGAGGAAGAACATGATATCAATCAGCGGAATGATTTCTATGCGGGCCCTTTTTTTTGGAACTGGCGAATTGAACGTCATAGCGGCAGAGTTCGTTTAGAGTTGGGCGCCTTCCATTGTATAGGTAATCGGCACAACGACCTTTTTATAAAAGCCCGGCTTGCATTTCCAGCGCATGAACGTGTTCACCGAACCCTGATCGAGAATCGGGCTCCCGGTGCTCTGGGCGACTGAGACGTCCGTTGCATTACCATTGTCATCAAATGTGATGAGGAATCTGCCGCTGCCGACCTGATGGGTCCGCCGCGCTTCGTAAGGATAAGAAGGGCGCGGCGCACTGACCCAATTAGACCTAGCCGACGAATAGTTAGCCACCCCGCTGTAGCTCGTGCCTTTATTCTGCGAGACTTTCGGTCTCGGCTTCGGGGTTGGGGCGTTCGGCGGCCGCGGGGGAGGAGTTGGCTCTTGAATTGTGAACTCAGTCGGTTCGTCTGGCGGCGGAGGGGGCGGAGGCGGTTCTTCTTCGGGTGGCGGCGTCGACTCCGGAGGTAATTCAGTGATGACGGCGTCGATCGGTGCATTCGGCATGGTAATCTCCTCGGGAGGTGGCTCCGCCCGACGAATGCTGGCTATGCCCACAGCGGCAAGTTCGATTGCGACGGCGGCCGCCAGGGCACCAATGAAGTGCCACCGGGGTCGCGGCTTATAGAATATTGCTTTGGCCATGACTTCTCGAATTATGGGGTAGCTTGAGAGGGCAGCGACGGGCTCTTCACTTCAAAAGCGATCTTGTAAAAACCTGCTGCGCGCACCTGCTCGATCAATCGCAGGATATCACCGTGGTAGGCATCGCGATCGCCACGAATGAAAATCTTGGCATTGGGAGCGATCCGATGCACGTGCAGCAACTTTTCATAAACGTCGTTCGGCTCCACTTCTTGTTTGTCATAATAAATGTTGCCGTCCTTATCCACCGAAAGAGCCACATACTCACGCCTCGACTGGGTCTGACCCATGATTCCGGTGGGAAGATTCAGCTTAATGCCCTTCTGGTGCACCTGGCTCAGGCTCACCATCATGAAGCTCGCCAGGAGGAAAAACATGATATCAATCAACGGAATGATCTCAATCCGTGCTTTGTGGTGCGAAATTGGTGAGCTTACACGCATTAGAGAGATCCTTACTCTTTAGAGAGACGATCCATGGGCGGAGCTATGGGTTGGGGCAACGGTTACCCCGCTCGCACTTTGAGCTCCCAACATCACCTCAAGATTCGTCGCTGCCGTTTGTAGTTCGAACTCCAGGTTAGACACTCGAGACGAGAAATAGTTAAATGGAATCAGCGCGAAAATCGCGATGCCAAGACCGCACGCCGTCGCGATGAGCGCCTCCGCAATACCGCCGGTGACGGCTTGCACGGCGAGTTCTTCGCTCCCGAGCAAGCTAAACGAGCGAATCAACCCCGTGATCGTGCCCAACAAGCCGAGCAACGGCGCGAGGGTGACCAGCGTGTCCATCACAACGAGGTAAGCGCCCGCACGTTTGATCTCGATTCCGGCGGCTACTTGCAGCGCCCCCTGGAGCGACGCGTGCTGATGATTCAAGCCGTTCCAAATCATGCGTAAAACCGGGTCGCGCGTGTTGCGTGCCAGTTTTGAGGCTTCGTTCACGTCCCCAGCTTCGAGCGCGGTGAAGACCTTTTCGACCCGTTTCGGATCGCGGCGAAACCAGCGGAACCCCCACCAGATGCAGCGATCGATGACCACAAACAAGGAGACGATGGAGACGATCAGGATCGGCCACATGATCGGCCCGCCTGCCCTGAAGTTTCGAATGAAGAAATTCGGGCTAGCCGTGGACTCTGATGGAGCGGGGCTGGCTTCGGGCGCCACAGTGACAGTGGGTGAAGCAACAGCGGCGGGTGAAGTAACGGCGGCGGGTGAAGTAACAGCAGCCGGTGAAGTGGCGGCTGTCGCGGGAGCTGTGCCCGGTTCCGGTGGAACTGCCGGCGCAACTGTTGTCCCAGGCGCCGCTCCGACAGAAGCACCGGGAGCTGCGGCTTCCGGCGCCGTGGAGAGGGCGGGAGATGCCGCGACACCAGCGGGCGCTGCTTCGGCCGGACTGATCGCCGGAGAGGCGGCCGGATCTTGAGCGAAACTACTGAGCGCGATGGTGACGGAGCATAGACTAACGATTAGCGATTTTTTCATATTAGGCAGGTTGAGGTTCGACCGAAGTTTCCGGCTTTGTTTGAACGTGGTTCTTTATCACAGAGGAAATAATCGCCCGTCCAGCAATTTTTTTCAATTCTTTCGCCGGTAGCCGATTGCTCCCAAAGTCATTTGTGATTTCGGATGCACAATGGGATGTAGAGCAAGCAGAGCAAATTGTCTCCAGGCAAGACTTTTTTTCATCAGCAGTCCGTGTTTTCGACCCGGTTCCGCAAGATCGGCCAATCTTCCACTCGGGCAATCAGCTCGTCGCCCGCCCGCAGCGGGCCGACTCCCGAGGGCGTCCCCGTCAGGATCAAATCACCCGGCAACAGGGTGAGGGATTGGCTGGCGAAGGCGATGATCGCGGCCACCGGATAAATCATCTGGCTGGTGCGCGCCCGTTGCTTCAAGTCGCCGTTTTGTTGCAATGAAATTTCCAGGTCGCCCGGGTCAACTTCGGTGTAAACAAACGGCCCTACCGGCGTGTAGGTGTCGAAGGATTTGCAGCGCCCAAATTGTCTTTCCGATTTCTGCAAATCGCGATCGCTGATGTCTTCCGCTATCGTATAACCAAAAACGTGATCGAGCGCGCGCTCGACCGCGACATTCTTCGCTGGGGCGCCGATCACCACGGCGAGCTCGACCTCGAAATCCGTCTTGTGCTCGTGAAAGGCGATTCGGATGGTGCCGTTGTGGGGAAGGAGCGAGCTCGGCGCCTTGAACCAGATCAGGGGCGAGCCGATCTCGGCGCGCTGCATTTCCTTGATGTGCTCGCCGTAGTTCAGGCCGACCGCGATCACTTTGCCCGGCGCGACCGGCAGCCCGACCTCCAATTCGCCTAACGACAAGGTTTCGCCGGTGAATTCGAGGCTGAGCCAGAAAGGACCGGCGAGAAGGTGCACCTCGTCGCCACGGACCTCGCCGTAAACCTGCTGGCCGTGCCTGAGAAAGCCTCCGAAAGTGCGCATAAACGTCCCCAGATTACACAGATTTCCGCCGATTGAACCAAGCCCTTTTCGAATCGGCGGGCGGCGATCTTAGCGCGGCACGATCGCGACGAAATCGCGCACCGTCTTTTGTTCGGGAAACGAGGCGATGCCATCCTTGCCCGCAAACCAGAAAGCGCTCGAAGATCCGCCATCCAGATTCAGGGCGCGCGCGATTTTCATTTTCCCTGCGACATTCGTTAGGCAAAGAAGCCGGCTCAACTGCGCGAGCGAGACGGCCGAGCAAACCCCGAGCGCGGCGCGGCCGTTTCCGTCCACCGCCGCGAAGGTCCGCCGGGCCAGACGCGTGTCATTCAAGCCCGCGACGGGCGTGGCGCGTTCGACCAGGACCGGCCCGCATTGCAAAGCGGACTTGATCTTGTGACTCACGGAAAAGTGCGCGGCCCTGACGACATCGACCCGACTTCCGGTCGCGAGAAGCACCCCACTGAGCAGTTTTGCCTTGCGCAAGGGCGAAAGAACACGGCCCTGGCTCACCATCAAGCCAACCGGCGCGTCTTCTGGATCGAAGTAGCCGCCGTTCACCCCGGCCAGGGCTTTCGTCCCCGCCATCACTTCGGAGAGATCGCTCCGCGGCGTGTTCGGTTGATCGATCACGCGCAACGTTGCGGCGCGAGTTTCGAAAACCGCAAAATGCAGGCTGGCTTGCGCCTCCATTTCCGAATCCTCGACCACCGTCGTCCAGTGCTCGATGGATTCGTCAGGCGAAGCCTCCCGCTCCGCGCTTTTGATTTGCCACTCGGCCTGCGCGAGCCCGGCGGTCGCGAAAAGACAAAAGAGTGCGGCGGCGCGTCTCAGCTGCATCCCCATCTCGCGCTCCGCAAAGCCGACTACTGGCTCGCCTTCAGGACCGCAAACGTCCGGCTGCCCCGGCGATCGAGGTAAAGCAGAATGCCGTGCGCCGGGTCGGCTTTGGTCAGGGCGGCGCGGAAACTGGCCATGTTGGTCACGGGCTGGCCATCCACTTCCGTGATCACGTCTTCGCGCTGGATATCCTGTTCCGCCGCGATGCTGTCGTCCGCCACGTCAGTCACGATCACACCCTGCTGCGCCTTCAATTTCAGCCGTGTCGCCACGTCCTTGGTCAGGTCCTGCACCTGCAGTCCAAATTTGTTGATGTCTTCCTGCGGCGGCTCGGCCCGCGGTGCCGGCTGGAGCGCGACCGGCTGGCCGATTGAATTAGGCAGTTCGCCGGTCGTGACCGCGATTTTCATCGTCTCTCCTTTGCGCCAGACTCCAAGCTCAACGCTTTGCCCAACCTTCTTCTTCAAAATCTCGCGCTGGAGTTGAGTGTCGGTCGTGACGGGTTGACCGTCGATTTGCGTGATGACATCAAACGGCCGCAGGTCGCTTTTGTAGGCCGGCGCGTCCGCTTCTATCGTGCGGACGACCACGCCCCGGTCGATACCCTTGAACAAATCGCGCAGCGAGGAATCGTCGCCCAGCGTTTCGATCCGGATACCGAGCCAGGGTCGGATGATCTTTTTTCCGGCGATCAATTGCGTGCCGATCTCGCTCACCAGGTTGCTTGGGATGGCGAAACCGAGCCCGCGGTTGAGACCGTTGATCAGCGTGTTCATCCCGACCACTTTGCCGTCGATATCGCAAAGCGGACCGCCGCTGTTGCCCGGGTTGATCGAAGTATCGGTCTGCAAATAATCTGCGATGTTGTAGCCGCCGGTCTCGAGCAACTTGCTCCGGCCTTTCCCGCTGATCACGCCATACGTAAAGGTGTAGTCGAGCTTGAACGGCGCCCCGATCGCGAAAGCGAATTGCCCGACTCGTACCGCATCGCTGTCTGCCAACTGCGCGACCGGCAGATTGGTGGCGTCGATCTTGATCACCGCGATGTCGGTCTTTTCATCGGTCCCGACAATCCTGGCCGTGAACTCTCGTCCGTCCTTCAACTTCACCTCCACCTTGTCCGCGCCTTCAACGACGTGGTAGTTGGTGTAGATATAGCCGTCTGGCCTGACGATGAATCCGGAGCCTTCGCTCTGCACCGGCTCGGGCATCTGGTGGCCGTGATGCGGATCGTCCGGCGCCTGGAAAAAAAGATCGTCGAGCGAGGTATCGCTGCTGTCGGGCTTCTTGGTCACCTCGATGATCACCACGCTCGGCGCGACCGTCTCGAAGACCTTGGCAAACGCGTTGTTGAGCTGGTGCACCACGTCCTTGCCGGGCGCGGCCGCTTCGGGCGGAATGGTCGGGCTAGCCTGGGTCGCGAACGTCCCCGGCGCGGATTGCGCGGAGAGCAGAGCGGGACAGGCGATGATCGCGATAAAAAGGCTGCAAAAGAGACGACGCATAGATGATGGCAAATTTCGACAGGGCGCGCGGGACGCCGTTCAAACAGTAGCGGGAAGCGTGCGAGCGGCAAGACGGCTTCCCGGCCTCGTCCTCGTATCGTTTCGAACCGGGCAGCGGCGGGCCTGGTGCCGCCCGCAGGCCGTCTCGCTCGCAGTTTGCACAGCCGTCAGCACGCCGGGACTCGATTAGGAGGACGATCACGAGCAGGAGCACGAGCAGAAAGCGCGGGGAAGGGGAGGAACCTTGGCCACCGCGGCGCACCCCAGGGTGCCTTCATTGACACAAAATTTTGCGACCTTAACTTTTTCCCTCAAATCAAAATGCTTACTCTTGCCGACGGCAAAAAGGACGGAAAAGAGTTCGTCTCCCACGCGCCCGGATACTTCCCCGAGATCGCGCCCGAACTCTGGAATGACTGGAAATGGCAGTTGCAGAACCGCATTACTTCGCTCGCCCAGCTCGAGACACACCTTGCGCTCTCCGAGGAAGAGCGGGCGGGTGTGCTGCTTTCGGGCGACAAGCTTGCTCTCGCCATCACGCCCCATTTCTTCAATCTCATCGAAGGCGATAACCCCGACTGCCCGATCCGGCGTCAGGTCATCCCGCGGATCGAGGAAACCTGGGCCTCGCCCTATGATATGGCGGACCCGTGTGGCGAAGATTCGCACATGCCGGTCCCGGGGCTGGTTCATCGCTATCCTGACCGGGTGCTTTTTCTCGTGACCGATCGTTGCGCGAGTTACTGCCGCTATTGCACGCGCAGCCGGGTCGTCAGCGGGGTGGGCGAACAGGAACTGCACACCGAGTTCGAAGCCGCTTTTCGTTATCTCGAAGAGCACACCGAAGTCCGCGACGTCCTTTTGTCGGGCGGCGACGCGCTCCTTTTTAGCGATGCGAAACTGGAAAAGATGCTCAGCCGTCTGCGGTCGATCCCGCACATCGAATTTCTCCGCATTGGCACCCGGGTCCCGATCTTCCTCCCGCAACGGATCACGCCCGAGCTTTGCGCGATGCTGCAAAAATATCATCCGCTCTGGATGAGCATCCACGTCAACCACCCGCGCGAGCTGACGAGCGAAGTGCGCAGCGCGCTCGAGCGGCTGGCCAACCACGGCATTCCCTTAGGCAACCAGAGCGTCCTGCTCGCGGGCGTGAACGACGACCTCGAGACGATGAAGACGCTCGTGCACAAACTCCTGATCTGCCGGGTGCGCCCCTACTACGTCTATCAGTGCGACCTGATCAATGGCTCATCACACCTGCGAGCCTCGGTCGCGAAAGGCATTGAGATTATCGAAGGCCTGCGCGGTCACACCACCGGCTACGCCGTTCCGCAGTTTGTCATCGACGCACCTGGCGGCGGCGGCAAGGTGCCGATTAATCCGGGCTACGTCCTCTACCACGACCAGGAGAAAATCGTCATCCGCAACTACGAAGGTAAGATCTTCGAGTATCCGGAAACCGGCAACGAAAGCGTGCAATTCGCGCCCCAGCGCGAATATCACGACGAGTATCTCTATTCATAAGAAAGAGAGGACAGGATTTCCATCGCCCTTGTAGCCCGCCCTGTGGGCGGCGCGGGTATCGGCGTGGTGGCAAGCTAGTGTTCCATCCTCTCCCCCGCGCTTCGCACTGTAGCCGCTGCCCTGTGGGCGGCGTTAGAACCGGGGCGCGCAAGCCAACGTTCCGGCCTCACTCTCTCCCACGCTTCGCACAGCGAAGCGGCTACAGCTACGGCACTACCGTCAGCGTGAGATCGTTACCGCCGCCGCCTTCGTAGCTGGCTTGGAAGTGGTTCGCACCCACAGTTAGAATCGCGCCATCAGCCAGGTTGCTGAAGCTGCCGGCGATCGGAGTTGCCGCCGTGTTGCTGATAGCAGTCAGGACGAGACCTTGCGTGAGAGTCCCTTGCGCGGTCCCACTGAAGTTGAAAGTGGCCCCGCTGTTGATCGTCACACCGTTGGCAATCACCTTGTCCGTTTTCGCCTTGTTACCCTTGGCTTTGAAGGTGTAGGTGTAGGTCGAACCAGTGTTGAAGATCAGCGGGCTTTGGATGGTAAAGGTCGATTGCGCCTTGGTTCCATGTGCCGGAGCGAGGAAGGCTCCATTGAAAAGCGTCACCGCGCCAGAGATGATTCCGCTCCCGCCCAATGTGACGTCGGCGGTGATTGAAACAGCGCCGGTTCCCGTCCCAGAGCCATTCCTATTGCTCACGATCAAAGTGCCGGCGTTCACCGTTGTGCCGCCAGTATAAGTGTTGGCGCCGCTCAGTTCGAAACTGGTCACACCTATTTTGGTCAGCGAGCCCCCCACACCACCCAGGCTTCCTCCGTCGGCGATGACTCCGGAAAATGTGGTGCTGAGCCTATTGAATCCCACGCTCAAATTCTTGCCCCCGAGAAAGACCAGGCCATCGCCTTCGAGCGAACCAATGGTCGTGACAGGCGCGACTGGAGAAGACACATCGAGCGTCCCGTTGCCGAATAGCTCAATCCGCGCGCCCCCGCCTTCCGAGGAGGTGCTGTACGAAATATGACCACCCTTCTCCTGCCCGCCGTTGGCGATCAAGGTCGCGCTGCCAGCCGAAGCAGAAAAAATGATGTTAATCTGGCCTCCCTGCGCATTCGGCGCCCCCGCTGCGTTGGCGATGAAAACACCGTTGTCCCCACTCGATTTGGTGCTCAGAGAAACCACGCCGCCGAAGTGTTGTGTTGCTGTTCCGCCGTTGCAAATAATGGTTCCGTTGCCCGCCTTTGAGGAATCAAAGAATCCGGTGAATCCACCATTGGTTGCGCCAGGATTGTTAATGAAGGTGCCATTGCCCGCAGTGCTAGTTCCGAGGAATTGGACCTGTCCACTAAAGGTTGACGACTGCGAGAGTGAGCCATCAGTAATGAAAGTCGCGTGATCGGCGGATGACTTATCCTGGAATTGCTCGCCCGGCGTCAAACCAAACGTCCCGCCAGGCTGGTTGTAGAAAGTCGTCATGCTTCCCGCGGTAGAGGTTCCGGTAAAGATCGCCTGGCTCGACGGCCAGGAGGTCACGACAAAGTTTTGCGGAAGGCCCGAGTTATTGACAATCCCAGCTCCGCCCAAGGTCAGGCTACCTCCCACCGTCCCCGTGCTGGCGGTAATCGTATAGGCGCTGGCCCCGGGCTCAAAAATGATGCTGTCGACCAGGACACTCGTCGAAAGGCCGACTGCAGTCGTATCGGAAACGCCAAAGGTTGCGACATCTGTCGCGCTGTTCGGTACGGTCGCCGGCGTCCAGTTGGTCGCGGTGTTCCAATCTCCGCTCGTGGGATTCAGATTCCAAGTCGCGCTCCCGGCACGGGCGGGTTGATTCGCGACGAATAGAAGTAACGTCGACAACAGCGCTAACAGGATATGGTTTCGTTTTTTCAAGATTTCCTCGGTTTGCGATTATAGTATGACCGTCAGTGTAAGATCGTTGCCATCGCCGCCTTCGTAGCTGGCCTGGAAGTGGTTCGCGCCAACCGTCAGGATCGCACCGTCGGCCAGGTTGCTGAAGGTGCCGGCGATCGGGTTCGCGCTCGTGTTGCTGATCACGGTGAGAGTAAGGCCTCTCGTCAATGTCCCCTTGGTCGCCCCGCTCAAGTTGAAGCTCGCTCCGCTGTCGATCGTGACTCCGTTGGCAATCACATTGTCTGTCTTCGCTTTGTTGCCCTTGGCTTTGAAGGTGCAGGTGTAGGTCGAGTTACTATTGAGCGTCAGCGGGCTTTGGATGGTGAGAGTCGTTTGCGTCTTGCTGCCATGGGCCGGGGCGAGGAATGCTCCCGTGCCAACCGTCACGGGACCGGAGACGATACCGCTCCCCGTAAAGATAAGGCCGGTCCCACCGCTCATCGGCGCGACAAAATTTTGCTCGGAGCCAGAGTTATTGACGATGCCGCTTCCACTTATCGTCAGGGCGTTGGTGATGCCGCCCGATCCTGTCGTGACCGTGTAGGCGCTGGCCCCGGGATTGAAGACGATGCTATCCAGCGTCACGCTCGCAGAAAGGCTGACTCCTGTCGTATTGGAAACACCAAAGGTCGCTACATCGGTCGCGCCGTTCGGCACCGTGTTTGGCATCCAGTTGGTCGCCGTGTTCCAGTCGCCGCTCGTCGGATTGAGATTCCAGGTCGCGCTCCCGGCGCGGGCGGGTTGATTCGCGACGAATAGAATTGACGTCGACAACAGCGCTAACAGGATGAGTTGTTGGTTTTTCATGATTTCGTTTGGTTCGGTTATGGCACGACGGTCAGAGTCAGATCATTCCCATCGCCGCCTTCGTAGCTGGCTTGCAAGTTGTTGCCGTTCACATTTACGATCGCACCATCGGCCAGGTTGCTGAAGGTGCCGCTGATCGGATTCGCGCTCGTGTTGCTGATCAAGGTCAGGGTGAGCCCGTTCTTTAGCGCTCCCTTGGTCGTCCCACTCAGGTTGAAGCTTGCCCCGCCGTTGATCGTGACTCCGTTGGCAATCACCTTGTCGGCCTTCGCTTTCTTTCCCTTGGCCTTGAAGGTGCAGGTATAGGTCGAGCCGGCATTGAAGGTGAGCGGACTTGAGATGGTGAGGGTTGATTGAGTCTCGGTCCCGTGTGCCGGAGCAAGAAAAGCTCCGCTGTTTAGCGTTACGGCGCCCGTGAGCGTGCCGCTCCCGCCAAGTGTAGCCGCGTTAACCTGAACCGCGCCCGTGCCCGTCCCCGAACCAGCGGCGTTACTGACGATCAAGGTGCCTGCATTGACAGTCGTCCCTCCCGTATAGGTATTGGCTCCATCCAGCTCCAGACTGCTTGAGCTTGTCTTGGTCAGCGACCCGCCGACGCCACCTTGTGCCCCGCCATCAGCGATCACCCCGGAGAAAGTCGTGTCTACCTGGTTCCCGCCCACCGTGAGATTCTGGACACCGAGGAAGACCAGACCGTCGCCTTCGAGGGATCCGATCGAAACCGTCAGGCTTCCAAGGCTCGAGGTATCCAATCGCCCATTGCCAAAAAGCTCCACCCGCCCATTGCCGGCCGTTCCGCCGCCGTTGGGAATGCGAATCAAGCCGCCATCTACCGTGCCGCTATTGGCAATAAATGTCGCGTTCGCGGTTCCACCGCCTAGAACAAGCGAGGTAAAGGAACCTCCGGTGCCGCCCGGTACGTCCGTGCCGTTCAAGGTGAAGACGGCATGGTCACAGGTGATCAGCCCTGACTCCATAATAACGTAGCCGCCGGTCGGCGCCGTCCTGGTGCCGCCATTGCAAATAAAAGTCGCGTGGTCCGCCGTGGTG
The DNA here is from genome assembly GCA_050736975.1 of Chthoniobacterales bacterium. Lineage (GTDB taxonomy): Bacteria > Verrucomicrobiota > Verrucomicrobiia > Chthoniobacterales > UBA10450 > Palsa-1392. The sequence goes on from JBOHXL010000058.1 coordinate 43,677, forward strand.
CCAGAATAGAACGTCACTCCTCCACCATCATTAATAAACGTCGCGTTCCCGCCGGTGCTTCGGACGCTGAAAATAATAGTTCCGCTCGCGCCTTTTTTCCCCGGCATTGGACCCTCATCAATAAAGGTAGCGCCATCAGCCGAGGAGGAACCGAGAAATTGGATGCTCGCCGCAGATAAATTGCCGTTCCCGGTGTTGACAAAAGTAGTCATCGATCCCGCCTTGGCCGATCCGGAGAAGGTCACTAAACTAGTAGAATTGAGCCCGGTGAGCGTGGTGAAATTCTGTGTGACGCCAGAACTGTTCACAATCCCGGCCCCATCGATGGTCATCGTGCCGAGGGAATTCATTGCGATCGTGTAGGCGCTGGCGCCCGGGTTGAAGATAATACTGTCCACCGTTACATCGGCCGAAAGACTGACATCGGTTTGGTTCGAGACATCGAACGTGGCGACGTCGGTCGAGCCATTCGGCACCGTGGCTGGCGTCCAGTTCGCCGCGGTATTCCAGTCCCCGCTGCCTGGGTTGAGGTTCCAGGTCGCGCTTCCCGCTCGGGCGGGCTGGTCAGTGAGGGCGAAGAGCAAAGCCAGCAGCAGAGGCGGGAGGGTGATGGAGTTTGATTTCATAAAGGTTTTCGAGTTCTACACAGTGGAGTCGCGCGGACCTTTCTTTTACCAAGAAGCAGTTGCCGCGGGCAAGCTTAAACTTGGCGCCGCTGCGCAAGCCGCTGTTCCTTTTGTCTTGACCGACCGGCGATCACGCCGTCAAGCTGCGCGCCTCAGGAGCACACTTATGAAAAATCAACAGCCACAAACCAAACTCGTTTCTCTTCTCGCCGCCGCCTGCCTCGCTCTCGCGCCCGCGGCATTCGCCGTCGATCCGCCGCCTGATGGCAGTTATCCGAATGGCAACACAGCGGAGGGTCAGGATGCACTCTTCAGCCTCGCTAGCGCCGGCATCGACAACACGGCAATTGGTTTTGACGCGCTCTACAGCAACACCAGCGGCAGTCTCAACACGGCCATTGGCTGGTCTGCGCTCTCTAAGAACACGACCGGCGCGAACAATACAGCGAACGGCGTAAGTGCGCTCTTTTTTAACACCACCGGCAGCCCCCACACCGCGACCGGCGGAGGCGCGCGTGCTTTCACCCCCACCGGCCACGACGACACGGCCAGCGGTAATGGAGCCCTCT
>JBOHXL010000059.1:0-35780 GCA_050736975.1 Chthoniobacterales bacterium
CTTCCAGCTTGCTCCTTGCAGCTCCTGCAAGCTGGAAGCTTGCGCTACCTTGCTTCGCGCGGCATCTCGCTCGACCTCGAGCCGGAAAAGGTCCAGCTCCCGGTCGTCGGTCCGTCGGGCCGCGGCAGGAGCAGCAGCCGGGATCCAGCGATCCCGGCTTCCACTTCGACCGCAAAGCCGGAAATAATTTTTGGCATTCGCTCTAGCCTCCTTGGATGGAGTCAACCTTGAGAGCAACCGATCAAGGATATTCTTCCTCCTCGCGCCTTGCCCCCGCAGCAAATCTCTGGCAACGAAACCGTTCCCTATTTATGAGATTGGTTCTAGAGTAGGAACGGATTTGAGTTATGGCCACGCCTTCGGCAGGGGATCTTCGGAATTTTGTCATCGTGGGTCACGCGTCGTCCGGCAAGACGATGCTGAGCGAGGCGATGCTGGCGTGCGCGGGCGTCATCGGGCGCATGGGCAACATCGCGCAGGGCACCACCGTTTCGGATTATCACGTGAGCGAAAAGCAGCACCAGATTTCCACCCAGACTTCGCTCCTGCATGGCACGTGGATGGGCAAGAAGCTGAACATCCTCGACACACCGGGTTATCTCGACTTCATGAGCGAAGCGCTCGCCGCCGTGCGCGTGGCGGATTTCGCTCTCGTGGTGGTGCACGCGCAACACGGCATCGGCGTCGGCACGGAGCGGGTGTGGAATTGCGCGACGGACTGCGGCATCCCCAAGGTCATCGTGGTCAACGCGGTGGACAAACCGAACGCGTACTTCGACGAAGTGCTGGCCGACGCGCGCGCCCACTATGGGCCGAAAGTTTTTCCGTTGAACGTGCCGATCAATCCCGGGCCGAACTTCAACCAGGTGCTCGACGTCTTGCGCAACGAAGTCGTGACCTATGAAACCGACGGGCGCGGGAAGTTTCGCGAAGAGCCGGCGACGGGCGAATGGAAAGAGCGCGTCACGCTACTGCATCGTGAATTGATCGAACTCATCGCGGAATCGGACGACAGGTTGCTGAACAAATTTTTCGAGCAAGGCTCGCTCTCGGAAGAGGAATTCCGGGCGGACATCCACGCCGCGGTCCAGAAGCAGGCGTTGATCCCGCTCTTCTGCACTTCGGCCACGTCGAACGTCGGCGTCGCGCGCCTGCTCGATTTTATTGCGAAATACGGTTCCTCGCCGGTCGATCACGCGAAGGTCGATGCTCATGACGCGCGCAGCGGCGCCCCACTCGAAGTGAAACTCGGCGGCGCCGAGCCGGTGCTGCAAGTCTTCAAGACGATGAACGAAGAACACTTCGGCGAGCTTTCGTTCTTCCGGATTTATTCCGGTCAAATCACGACCGGCGGCGATGCGTTCAACGCCAACCGCAACCTCACGGAACGCATCGGGCAGATTTTTCTGCTTAGCGGCCAGACGCGCGAGCCGGTTTCGCGCCTCGGCGCGGGCGATATTGGCGCGACGGTGAAACTCAGGAACACGCACACCGGCGACACGCTTTGCGCTCCGAATCATCCGGTCAGGCTGGCCGTGCCGCAGTATCCGCGCCCGAACATTCACGCCGCCTTGGAACCCAGAGCGAAAGGTGAAGAGGACAAGATGGCCGCCGGGCTCGCCACGTTGCACAACGAAGATCCGGCGTTTGTTTTCCACGCCGATCCCGAGTTGCACCAGACGATCGTTTCCGCGCAGGGCGAACTCCATCTCGAAGTGATCGCTGAGCGCCTGCGGCGGCGGTTCCACCTTCATTTCGACCTGATCGAACCGCGGGTGCCGTTTCGCGAAACGATTCATGGCCGCGCCGAGCACTCCTATCGGCACAAAAAACAAACCGGCGGCGCAGGGCAATTCGCCGAAGTCGCGCTCCGGCTCGGGCCCGCGCCGCGCAACTCCGGCATCGCATTCAGCGAATCACTTTCCGGCCAGTGCGTGGACCGTGTCTTCGTGCCATCGGTAGAGCGCGGCATCGAGATCGCGTGCGCGGAAGGCATTCTCGCCGGCTGCCGGGTCGTGGACGTCGAGGCGAATTTTTTCGATGGCAAGATGCATCCGGTGGACTCGAAAGACATCGCATTCCAAGTCGCGGGCTATTGGGCCTTTAAGGAAGCGTTCCTGAAAGCGCAGCCCTGTTTGCTCGAACCGATCAATTCGATCGAGGTGCGCATTCCGGAAGATTGCATGGGCAAAGTCGTGGGTGATCTTTCCAGCCGTCGCGGGAGAATCCTCGGCACGGATGTCGATGGACAATTTCAAATCGTGCGGGCCGAGGTTCCCGCGATGGAACTCTACCGCTACGCGAGCGTTCTGCGCTCGCTCACTGGCGGACGCGGCGTTCACTCCGAGCAATTCGGCCGCTACGAAGAAATGCCGCGCGAGATCGAGCAGCGCGTGATCGACGAAGCGAAAAAAGCGCGCACGGGCGGCGGCAGCGCGTAGCCGCGCAAGGCCTCAACGCGCCAGGGAAGCGAAGCTTGCGGTTGGTCAGGCCGCCGCGGACCTTGCGATCGCTCGACTCCGCTCGCGATAACGGCAAAGTGAATGCCATGCGCGAAGGCCGATGGGTGGAGTCCTACGTCCCGGCGCGGCTCGATCGCCTGCCTTGGACCCGCTACCATTGGCTGATCGTGAGCGCGCTCGGCGCGACCTGGATTCTCGACGGCCTGGAGGTAACGCTCGCCGGATCGGTCGGCGCCATTCTCACCCATCGCGCGACCCTGCATCTGAGCGATGCGCAGGTGGGAGCGAGCGCCACCTTCTACCTCATCGGCGCGGTCGTGGGCGCGATCCTCTTTGGTTATGAGACCGATCGCCTGGGTCGCAAGAAACTCTTTTTTGTCACGGTCGCGGTTTACCTGCTGGCGACGGCGGCGACGGCCACTTCGTGGAATTTCGCCAGCTACGCTTTCTTCCGTCTCCTGACCGGCGCCGGGATCGGCGGCGAATATGCCGCGATCAATTCCGCGATCGACGAGCTGATTCCGGCACGGGTGCGCGGCCGGGTCGATCTCATGATCAACGGTTCCTATTGGATTGGCGCCGCCCTGGGCGCGGGTGCCACGCTCTGGCTGCTCGATCCGCGGCTAGTCCCAGTCTCGTTAGGCTGGCGCTGCGCCTTCGGGATCGGCACGGTCCTTGGACTGATCGTCATCTTTTTCCGCCAATGGATCCCGGAAAGCCCGCGCTGGCTTATGATTCACGGCCACGAGCAGGAGGCGGAGCGGATTGTCGATCGGCTCGAGCAACAGGTCGATGCCGCCGATCTTTTGCCGCACACCGACCCGCCGACCCGCCTCCGCACTCGCACCCATACTCCCTGGCGTGAGATCTGGAACGCGATCGCGCATGAGCATCGGCGCCGTTCGGTTCTCGGCTTCGTTCTCATGCTCACCCAGGCCTTTTTCTACAACGCGATCTTTTTCACCTACCCGCTCGTCCTGTTGCGCTTCTACGGTGTGCTGCCGGCGCGCGCGGGGCTTTATCTTCTGCCCTTCGCGCTTGGCAACGTCCTCGGGCCGGTCGTCATCGGCCATCTCTTCGACACCGTCGGGCGCAAGCCGATGATTACACTTACTTACATTGTCTCCGGGTTACTCCTCGCGCTCACCGGCTGGCTCTTTCACGCCGGCCTGCTCGATGCCCGCACCCAGACAATTGCCTGGATGGTGATCTTCTTTATCGCTTCCGCCGCGGCCAGCTCCGCCTACCTCACGGTCAGCGAAATCTTCCCGCTGGAAGTGCGCGCGTTTGCTATCGCGGTCTTCTATGCCGTTGGGACATTGGCCGGCGGAGTTGGCGCGCCGCTCCTCTTCGGCTGGATCATCGGCACCGGATCGAAGACGGCGCTCCTCATCGGTTATCTCGTCGGGGCGGCCTTGATGATCTTCGGAGGCCTGACGGAAGCGTGGCTGGGCATAGCGGCAGAGAGGCGTTCGCTCGAGAGTGTGGCCGCGCCGCTCTCCTGTCGCGGCTGAGCTCGCGCGTAGGAGTAGAAGCTGCGGAAAAATCTCCGCGAGCCACCAGAGGAGGAAGCGAATTCAAAGACCAAAACCTGCCACCCTTGACTCTCCTCATAGGGGTTGGGTCTCATGTGTACTTCTGCTCAGCGGCAACTATCTTGTCTTTTGCCTCTGCTATCGCTTTGGACTCCGCTGGCACATCACGTCCGGCTTCCATGGCTGACACGCTCCAGCATGCGCCAGATGTAGCCAGGACGATTCAGTCTCTTCGGCAAGATGAAGTCAGTTTGCCAGCGCATAACGATCGAGACCTGACGAGTATTAGAAGAAGATTTTCCGCTATTTCGGCGCCTGAGACCATTTTGACCTCGGCTCTCGATAATCGAACCGGCTCCGCAACCCTGGACCGATCAATCGTCAATCGTAGCTATTGAACGATCTCTCATGCTAGCGCAGGTCAGCGGGCCGCTTGACGATCTTCGGCGGGGCTGGGCCGTGGTGCATGGCGGGGTGGTTGTGGGCGGAGATTATTGAAAGCAGGAAGGGTCGGCAAGCCTCTTTTGGCGCGTGAAAATGTGCCGGTGGTGGCGTGCCGGTCGCGGCGGTTCTGGAAGCGTTTGGCTCCGCCTCGCAGCGAAGGACTGAATTTGCGGTCTGACGCGCCGACGAATCGAGAGGAATTCCTAACCGATTTGAGCTTGACCCTTGGGTCATCGGTCCGTCACCATCCATTCTCGGAACCTCCAAGAGCACGAGAAGAAGATCTACCAAAACCAAAAGAGGCCGGCGAGTTGTCCTTCCAGCGGTGCCAGCTCAATCCAACCCAAGAAAGGAGTCGTTCAATGATCCAGATGTATAAATTAATCTTCGGTTCCGTGCTCGTCGTGGCGGGTGTGGCAATGGCTTTTCTCGCGAAGCCGAGCATCGCCGAGGCGGACTCCGAAAGCGTTCTCTACAGTTTCAGCGGAGGCCTGGACGGTGCGAATCCTAATGCCGGTTTGGTCGCGGACCACCGGGGCAGTCTTTATGGGGTTACGAATGGCGGCGGTATCTACAACCTCGGCGTTGCATTCAAAATCAAGATGGGCCGCATCAGAGTGCTTCATTCCTTTGGGGCGACGGGCGACGGGTTCTCGCCCAGTTGTCGCCTGCTCATGGACGCGGGAGGAAATCTTTTCGGCACGACGGACGGCGGCGGGGCCGGCTCCCTTGGCACGGTCTTCAAGCTGGCACCAGGTAACACCTACAGAGTGTTACATTCCTTTACCGGCGGAAGCGATGGCGCCGGTCCCGTGAGCGACCTGATCGCGGACGCGAGTGGCAATCTCTATGGCACGACTACTTCTGGCGGCGCCGGCAACTGCGGAGGTGGCTGCGGGACCGTCTTCAAGATTGCGCCCAATGGCCATGAGACGGTGCTTTATAGCTTCAAGGACGTATCCGATGGCGTTAACCCCAAATCCGGCCTGGTCGCGGACGGAGAGGGCAATCTCTATGGCACGACATATGATGGGGGGTCCCAGGCCGGCTCGGTCTTCAAGCTTACACCCGCAGGCGAGAAGATTATCCTGTATTCCTTTACGGGTGGAACCGACGGCGCTTTTCCTTACGCCGGTGTGGTCATGGATGGGGCCGGCAATCTTTACGGCGCGACGCAATCCGGCGGCCTCGGCTTTGGCCTTATTTATAAGCTGACACCGGATGGGTCGGAGACCGTCCTCTATGCCTTTAAGGGCGGGACCGATGGCACCGCTCCGAGTACTGACCTGATCATCGATGCGGCCGGCAATCTCTACAGCGTCCTTATTAACGGTGGCCTCAACGGCCAGGTATTCGAGGTGGCGCCCGACGGATCGAAAACAAACCTCCACTCTTTCGAGAGCCCAAACGATGGATCTACTCCTCTGGGAGCGCTCTATCAAGGCCCCAATGGCGACCTCTATGGGACGACACTTTACGGAACCATTAGCGGTTATGGCTGCGTCTATAAGGTGACCAGGTAAGTTCCCTATCTTGTGATCGATCGCTTGGGGGAAATGCACGGGGTCGTGTACGTGAGTAAGGCGGACAAGAAAGAAAAGTTTCGGAGAAACGCGACCAGAAACGCAACCTGGAGGGCAAGCCGGCTCCGGGCTCCTGCGGGATTGGGCATGAGAAGAAAATAGCCGTCACGCGGCCGATCAGGCGAGCGCGGGCTTTCAGAGTTAAGAGGTTAAGGTAGAAAGACGGGTTGGATGGCGTCCGCCTTTTGCATGTCGCGGCATGCGCTTGATCGCGGCATCGCTGGGCGGTGGCATTTTAACCGTGCGATCGCGCGGCCGGGCAGTCACGTTTCTCTGGAAATGGCCAAGCGTATCGGATTTACCCTGCTGCAACTATTGGTGACAGCGGCGGGAATTTATTATGTCTTTCACGATCCGCAGAAGCGGGCGCAGATCGGGCAGGCGTTGCGATTGGCGGATTGGCGCTGGCTGGCGGCGAGCTGGTTGGTTTATGGCGCGGTGGAAATGCTCGCGACGATGCGCTGGCAGCTGCTGCTCCGGGTGCAGGGAATCACGATCGGCTGGTTCCGGGCGGGCATGCTCGTGATGGTGGGACTTTTTTTTAATATGTTTCTGCCTGGCCTGGTGGGCGGCGATGCGGTCCGGCTTTACCTGCTCTTTCAGAAGGTGCCGACCCGGAAAACGCGGGCCACACTCTCGGTGGCGATGGATCGGATGCTCGGGCTGGCGTCGCTCCTCGTCTTTGCGGCGCTGGTGGTGGCGCTCCGGTTCGGCTGGCTGAATCGTGCGCCGCGGACGGCGCATATTGCTTATCTCGCGCTCGCTCTGCTCGGCGGGGCGGCGCTCTTTGGACTGCTTCTGCTCTGCCTGTTTGGCTGGCGAAGGGAGCGAAGTCTGCCACGACGCCTGCCGTTCCGGCACGCGATCGGCCAGATCGGGCAGGCGTTGCACCTGTATCGCGAGCATCCCGAGGTCGTGGCGGGCGCGTTTCTGCTCACGCTGGTTGCGCATCTCGCTTATTATACGAGTTACTATTGCGCGCTGCGGGGGTTGCTTTCTGCGACTGGCGGGGAGGTCGCACTGGTCGATTTCTTTTCCATTATGCCGCTGGTGAACACCATCACCGGTGTGCCGATTTCCTTCGGCGGCGTCGGCGTGCGCGAAACGCTCTTCCAGACTTTGCTCGGACAATTGGCCCATCTCCCGGCGGCGCCGGCGGTGTTGAGCGCCTCGCTCGGCTACACGGTGCAGGCGTCGTGGGGCGTGATCGGAGGCGTGGCCTATCTGCTGATGCGCCCGGCGAAAAGGACGCCGCGGAAGCTCAACAAATCACGCTCGCCGCGCTAAGCACGCGACGACGCCCATAAGGTCGGCTGCCTCGATTGGTTTAGTGGTGTGCAGATCGAGCCTTCGCCCATGTCAGGCTCGGCCAGCCGGGTGGAGCGGTCGAATTCCGGCGTGAACTACGGTTCATCTTCGATCAGGCCATCGATCCTGTGGTTTCACGGTCAGGCAAGCCGTCTCTTCGACAAAGCGCGCTTCGCAGCGGAGTATCGGACGATGGAAATTCATCAGCTCCGCTACTTTGTCGCGGTCGCCGAGGAGGGAAGCTTCTCGCACGCGGCGGAACGCGAGCATGTCTCCCAGCCGTCGCTCAGTCAGCAAATCCAGAAGTTGGAAGCGGAGCTGAATCAGCAGTTGTTCGATCGCCTGCCGCGCGCGGTCGTGCTAACCGAGGCCGGCCGGTCTCTGCTCGGGTACGCCCGGCAAATTCTCACGGCAATTGCCGATGCCCGCCGCTCGGTGGCCGCGCTTGGCGAGGAGGTGGCCGGAAGGCTCTCGGTCGGCGCGGTGCCGTCGATCGCGCTCTATGTGTTGCCGCGGCTCATCCGGCAGTTCCAGCAGCGCTATCCAAAAGTCACCTTCGAGTTGTTCGAGGATACGACCGACAAGCTGGCGCAACGCCTCGAAGACGGGACGCTGGACGTGGCGCTGGCATCCTCGGGCGACGAACCGCCCACGCTGGAGCGTCATTCGTTGGGCGAGGAACCGCTGCTCATGCTGCTCCCGGAGAAACATCCGCTGGCGCGCAAAAAGAGGATCAAGTGGAGCGATCTGGCGGCGGAGAAGTTTCTCCTTTTGCACGAGGTGCATTCGCTCTCGAAAAAGGTTCGGCAGTTGCTTACGGCGAACAGGTTGAACCCTGAGGTGGTGTTGCAGGGCGCTCAGCTCGTCACGATCGCGAGCATGGTGGCGGCCGGGCTGGGGGTGACGGTGATTCCCCAGATGATGGTGGAGGCCGGGCTTACCCGGGGATGCGTGGCAGTGCCTTTTGCCCGCCCGGAACCGACGCGCGAGCTGACTTTGCTGCGCAATCCCTTTCGATTCGAAAGCAAAGCTGCCGCGGCGTTTCGCGAGGAAGCCACCGCAGCCTTCTTAACTCTGACCAGACTGGGTATCGCTTAGGAACGCAGGAAGCTGTCTGGATGCAGGAAATGTGGACGTAGCTCGCCTGGCGACGAGGGCGAGGAGGGTAGTCGCCCTGCGCCGACAGGCATCGTGCCAGGGGAAAACTAACTCGGGTTACCGGCTCAGGCCGAGGGCGTGAACCAGGGTAAACATCGGCCAGATGGCCGTGAGAACGATCACTGCGAAAAGAAGAAATTCGGCGGCAACACTGGGCCGCTCGCGTTGCACGTAGCGCTCGCTCAGGAAGCGAAAGGCGCGCAGGCGCATCGGAGTTTTCGAATCACGCAGCTGACCATGTCTCCCATTGCTGCTCAAGGTGAGTGTTTGCATGCCTCACTTACGAGCTGACGCCGGTATCTTTGAAATACTTAGTACCTCTGGCTGTTATAGGCGGTGCCTATGAAGGTTTCGGAGGGGTGACAGCATCGCAGCAGGGCGGCGGTCGATGGATTTGAAGTTGTGCTTCGGGAATCGCGGCAACGATCAACGGCGCGGGTTGTCGGCCGGGGATCGCGCCTAACAAGCAAGAGCGTGGCGGCGGCAAACACCGGAAAGCAATTCCCAGAGCGCGCCGAGAACCCGATCGGCTGCCTGGCTTACGAGAGCGGAATTCTCCGGCCGGATATTTTCCTCCAGCAGCGCGCGCTCGGCCGCGGAATGCTCCCGGTCCGCCTCGATGTGGACCGTGAAATAGCGGTAGGTTTCCGGGTCGTCGAAAAAGTAGTGCTTGATCAGCCCGTTGATCTTCGACACCGAGACGGCTGGGATCTGGCTTTCGTAGGCGTAAAGCGCGGCCAGGCCAGCCGCGATGTCGCCCTGGCTGCAAACGGAACGAAAAGTCGCAATCAAACCTGTGGTTTCCGGCCAGGCCGCCACGTCGTCGAGTTCGTTAGGCGTGACACCGAGGGCGGCGGCGAAATTGCGCCAGAGCTGCGGGTGATTCGGGTTGCCCGCTTCTTCGTCGATCAGGTTGGCGAGCAGTTGGCGACGGGTCAGCTGATCGTCGCAGCGCGCATGCAGGGCGGAGAGATAAGTCGGGAAAGCGACCACGTGCCGGTAATACTGGCAGGCGTAATCAGCCAACGTTGCCTTGTGCAATTCGCCTCGAGTCCAGGCGAGGTAAAAGGGATGGGTCAGGAGATGACGGGCTGCGATCTGCTGCTCGAGGCGATCAAGATATTCGTTCATAGGTTTGCAGAGCTTTTATGCGATCAGGGCGCGCTTGGCAAAGCTGATTCGGATTTTCTCCCGACAAATATCGGCCGGTCAGGAGGAGGTCGTTCCAGGTCGTGCGGAGCGGGCCCTTCTCGGCGAAGCGCCGGGCCGAGGAAGAGACGGGCGGGATCAACGTCACGGTTTTTCCGACGCGGCCAAGGCGTCGGGAGAAATCGAGATCTTCAAAGATCGGAAAGTCGCGGTAACCGGCGAGTTTCTCAAAAACGTCGCGCCTAACGAAGATCGCCTGGTCGCCGAGATGCCAGCCGAAAAGGCGATTGCGCAGACTGGCGAGACGGGTGGTGAGCGCAAGCGTCAGGGACCGGGAACGATAGCGCCGCGCGAAACCGCCTCCGACGGCGCCGTCATGCCTGATCGCTTCGATGATCCTGACGAGCGCCCGGCCAGGCAGCCAGGTATCCGCGTGCAAAAAAAGGAGAATCCCGCCGCGCGCCTGAGCTGCACCGAGGTTCATCTGTCGCGCCCGGTGTCGCTCGGCGCATTGGATGACCCGGCAGCCGGCGCGCTGCGCGATGGAGCCGCTTTGATCGTCGCTCGCGGCGTCGACCACGACGATCTCGTTAGGCGCGCCGTTGATGCGCGCCAGACAGAGAGGGAGAGCGGCCGCTTCGTTGGCGACCGGAATGATGATGGAAATCTCTGGACGATCGGCCGGCTGCATTCGGAAGCATACGCCGCTTCGCCTCGCGGCGCGGTTCGTTTGTCCCTAACGACCGAGCGGCGTGGTCACAGTGGTTCCCGGCGGGAGGGTGAATTCGAAAGTCTCCGGCGGGATCGAGGCGCGGGATTCGTTCGAGTAAATGGTTACGATCTGGTCGCCGTTCGGCTGGATCATTTCAGTGCGTTGCACCTTCAGGTCGGCATTCATCTGGATGTCAAAAGTCTGGAGCAGACGCTTCAGTGAAGGATTGCGCGGGGCGAGCTGAAGGGCGTAGCCATTTTCCAGTTTGGTCGCGGTGATGTGGTAGCTGTTCTCCACGTTCTCGAGGTTAAGGGCGGCGGTCAGGGCGGCGATGCCGGCGTCGAGCGGGGAATGTTTGCCTAACGAATAGTGCTCGGCTGATTTGAATTTCGGATAGTAGATCCAGAGTTGTTTTCCGTCGCTCACCGTCACACTGGGCGAGTTGCCTTGGACCTCGCGGCGGAATTTGTCCGGAGCCGCAAACCAGACTTTGCCGGAGCTGCTGATCGGTTTGTTCATGAGGTGAATGTCTTTTTCCTCCTTAAAATCGGCCTGGACCTGGGGCGCGGCGGCGCGTTTCGCCCGGATGCGCGCGAGAAGCGCTTTGACGTCGTTAGGCGCGAGCGGTTCGGCCTGCGCCGTGGCGATCGAAATCAGGGAAAAGGAGAGAAGCAAGAGTTTCGAGATCATGTGCCGGAAAGGTGTTTGCGGGTCTCAATAGACATCGGTTCCGCGAGGGCTGCTGCGGGCAGGGTAAAGAAAATGGTGGCAAACAAACTCCAGGCCAGTCCGATGGCGCAGGCGATGCCGAGGCCGCTCAGGGTCGGATTATTGGCGAAGCCGAGCGAGCCGAATCCGGCGATCGCGGTCAGGCCGGCTAGGACGACGGGCTTGACCACGCCAGCCACGTCGTGCTCCACCTCGCGCGCTTTTTGCCAGACGAGCAGGACGTAAATGCCGTAATCGACCCCAATCGCGAGGACGAGGCGGAAAGCGAGCACGTTGAGCAGATTGAGGGGGATGTGGGCGAGTTTCATGGTGGCGATCATGGCGCCGATCGCGAGCGCGAGGGTAGCGATCTGGATCAGCCAGAGCCGCCAGTCGCGGTAAAGAATGGCGAGGAGCGAAGCATCGAAGAAAGCCATCAGCGTGCTGATCAGAATCAGCTGGCGATGCGACCACGGGATAAGGTCGGTGAGAGTGAAGCTCCAGCCGGAGAGAGTCATTGGAACGCCGGCGACCGGCAGATCGCGCTCGAGCATTTCCTTTTGCTCCGGCCGCTCGACTGGCCGGTTCGTGGTTACGAAGCCGACCGTGAGAAGCGGGTCGTGGGCAAAATAGCGATCGGCCAGGAACCACCAACTGGATGAGCGAGGAAGTTCCTTCCGCCAATTCGGGATCGGCATTTCGCCGCCGGCGACCGCCTGCAACTGATCGAGCAACTTGAACCCCGCGGCGAAGCTCTCCCGCTTGAATCCTTCGCGCGTGATCGCTTGCTCGAGAGCCTGGCGCGCGGCGACGAAATCGACCGCGCGGAGACAAAGACGGTTTGCTTCCATGATCCGGGGTGAGAGGGCCAGGGCGGCGGGAGTGGAGAAATTCTTGATCCTGCCGGCCTGCTCCAGGGCGCGCCAATGCGCGTCAACCTTCGCCCAATAATCGTGCAGTTGTTCTTCGTTAGGCGCACGCACGATTCCGATGACCGGTTCCCAGCGGACGGGCATTTTGGCCATGATTGCAGCCAGAGCGTGCGCCGCCTCGCTCGATTTCGGCTCCATGGAGTGCGCGCTGGCGTCGAAGACGAGCGGCAGTTGCGGCAGGAGAGCGATGGCGAAGAGGAGGAGCAGAATCGGGAGCGCGATCCAGAGGATGACTCGGGGCGCGCGCAGCATGCGGCGGACGTATTGCCTAACGACTGCAAGGACCCAGTCGCTCCGCGGCGGTCTGGAACGCGCGCGAGTGAAAAGAAGGAAGACGCTCGTCATGCCGAGACCTGCGACCAGGATGCCAATTGCGATCAGGACACCGAGTTGGGTGAACCCGGCGGAATTGGCGAGGAGGAGCGCGAGGAAACCCACTGCGGTGGTCAGGGCGCCGAAGAAGATGGCCCGGCCTAGCTTTGCCACCGCTTCCTCGATCGCGGCCGCGTGCTCCGCCCCTTCGTTTCGCGCCTGTTGATAGCGGCCAAAAATCAGGATCGCGAAATCGACTCCCAGTCCGATCAGGATCGCGCACATCCCGATCGTCACCATGTTGAGCTCGTGGAAAATCAGGAGCCCGGCGGCGACGGCCACGAGGCAACAGAGGAGGAGAGAGAAGCCCATTCCGACGAGCGGCAGCCAGCGATGAAAGCCAACGAAAAAGACACCGCCTACGAGCAGGATGGAACCGAGCAGCGTAACCACGATGTCGTGTCGCATGCCGCGCGAAATTTCTGCGACATAGGCCGAGCGGCCGGTAACGAGAATCTGCAGCGGACCACCCTCCCAGCCTTCACCGGCCTTGGCGCGGAAGGCGTTCACCTTGTCCATCAACGCCTGGCAATCAAAGGCGCCGATGCCGGGCTGATTCGTGACCGCGAGAACGAGGAGCATTGTGCGGTCGGGCGAGGTGAGAGGTTGATCCTCCTCGAGCGCGGCGTTGCCGGCAAACGGCTTGAGAGCGGGCCCGACCACCCCTAATGGATCCAGCTGCAGCTCCAGCTCCGGCCGGGGCGAGCCGGCCTCGATTTCCTGATGCAGTCGCGCCAGTCGGGCCTCCATTCTGTTTGGCTGCAGGAGGCCGATCGTCTCCTCGAAAGCCTTCGGTTCGAGGTTCAAGAGCAAGGGAACGGCGATCCGTTGGAGATCGGGAATCCCGTCAGGCGATTCCATGGGAGAACCGCTTAAAACCCGTGTGCACCAGGGTTGTTGCCGAAGCCGCTCGGCGAAGATGGGCGCGAATTCCTCCAGCCGATCGACCTCACCGGGCGGACAAACCAGGGCAAAAGTCAGCTCGCGAGTTTGGGCAAATTCGCTGTTGTAAGTCTTCAATCCCTGGACCGATTCGAAGCTGGCCGGGAGAAGGTTGAGCACTTCGGTGTCGAGCCTGATCCGGGTCACGAGGATCCAAAGACTTGCTCCGGCCACGAGCGCGACACCCAACCAGAGGAGACCGCGCCGCTGGGTGACGAGGCGGGCGACGAATTTCGAGTACGACATTTAGCGATCGCTGCGATCAGAACGCGAAAGTGAAACTGTCGCGGCCAGCCGTTTCGCGCACGATTGCTTCAGTCTTGCCCTGGAGGAAAAGCGGGCGGAGCGAGATCCAGCCGCGCAGGCGGACCGGTGCTTCGTTAGGCGAGCCCGACCACGAACCGTGGGCGAGCGGACCGCTGACCCGGACGAATCGGTCGTCCTGCCGCACGGTGAGGAGGGTGACGCCGGGCCCTTTGCTAAAGGTCAGCTCGAAGTCGCCCCGGCTGGAATAACGGATCAACACGTCGCCGATGAGCGAAGTCCTGGGGCCGCGATATTGAAGCTGGCCCCATTTCGATTGCCAATTTGGCGTGGGCTGGACGAACTGGTGGCGCAGCGTCTGGCAACTCGTCAGGCAAAGAAGGACGAAAACCAAAGCAGTGCGGATTGCGCTCGCCCTTCTCCCTCGCGCTCGAAATCCCAGCCGCGCGAGGACGACGGCGAAGGATGAAAACGGGAACGAACGGATGCGGAAGTCCATCGCTCGTTAGGCCGCGGGACGGAGCGATTCCGTTTCAGACACGTTGTCTTTCTTGGGAATAAGGGTGCGGCGCGGACAAAGCGGCAGGTAGCGTTGCAGCCAGACGATGAAATAGAAGGCCGACATCCGCCAGCGGATCGCGAAACTACCGCTGACGTTGCCGCCCAGGACGGCGTTCACCGCCGGCGGAATCTGGAAGACGTCCTGCGGATAAAGGAAGACCTCAATGAATTCCTTCGAATACCAGGCATCGACGAAACGGAGGTAGCTTTTCATGACGCGGCGCAGGAGCCGCTCGTATTGGGCGAAGAGGCGCGGGGCTTTGCGCGGATGATCGAGCACGACCTGGAGAATGTCGGCGCATTGTTCGCCGGCAAGGAGAGCGAGAAAGACGCCGCTGCTGAAAACCGGGTCGATAAAACCAGCGGCGTCGCCGGCCAGCATCCAGCGAGCACCGGTCAGGCGAGTGAGGCGATAGGAGAAATCGGCGCTGGCGTAAGCGGGTGTGACGCGGCGGGCGCGGGTCATGCGCCGGGCGAGAAACGGGGTCTGGGCGAGCGATTCCTCGAGCAACCGCTCGGGCGATTTTTTCATCTCCCGGTAGAGCGCGGTATCGAGCACGACACCGATGCTGGAGCGATCGTTAGGCAAGGGCACATACCAAAACCAGCGGTCGGCCCCGCGCACCTGGCGGGTCAGCGCGGCGTCCCGGCCCTCCTCCAATTCGACGCCTTCGTAATGGGCAAAGATCGAGATCTTTTGCAGATGCGGATAGGTTTCCTTGAGCTTGAAGTGATTCCCGAGAACGGAGTGACGGCCGCTGGCATCGATCACGTAGCGGGCCGTGATTTTTTCCAGGGCGGCGAGTCTTGATTGCAACTTCAGCTCGACACGATCGGAAAAAAACTCGACGCCGCTGACCGTGGTTTGTTCGCGGACTTCGGCACCGTTCTCGGCGGCGTGGTCGAGCAACAGCTTGTCGAACTCGGCCCGCGGCACCTGGTAGGTCGATTCAATCTGCGAACGGTAGCCGTCCTTGAAATAGAATTTCACTCCCTCGTCGGAACAGGAGCTGGTCATTTCGCCGCCGTACTTAATCAAGAATCCCGCCTGCTTAAACTTCTCGTGCACGCCGAGCCGGGTAAATGTTTTCATACAGACCGGGAGGAGCGATTCGCCAATGTGAAAACGGGGAAACTTTTCCCGCTCGCAAACAAGCACGCGCCGGCCGGCCCGGGCGAGCAGGGTCGCCGCGGTGCTGCCCGCGGGGCCTCCGCCAATAATGGCTACGTCGTAGATCGATTCCGGCATGCGGCGATCAAGTTAACCAACTCGCGCCGGAAGCAAACTCCCTAACGATGATGCCTGACGAGTGCGCCGGGCGTTTACTGATTGGAGATGGTCGCGGTCGTGCCGTCGATCTTGGTCAAACTGACGGTGAACTTCTCCGCGTAGGTCGCGGCCCGATCCTGCAGCATGCTGATTGCGACCGCTTCGCCCAGTTGGACGGAGGAGGAAGTGTCGCTGCGCCAGTGGATGCCGGCGTGAATTCCATGGGCGAACGAGACATTGTTCGCCAGTTTGTTCAGCTCGCCGCTGACCGTGAGCTGGCCCGCGTCCGAACCGGTGTAGGGTACGAGCGAAAGCCCGTCGTTCGTCGAGACGACCGGATTTGGAATCACAAAATTTCCGTCGAAGAAGAACTTCAGGACGGTGATACATGCGCCTGCCACGGTGCCGTGACCGGTCGGATACGACGGGTGCGAGGGCGAGCCTTCGGGGAAGGCCTGGGAGAGGAAATAATCGCTGTATTTGGCGAAACTGGCCTGCACGGCCTGCGAATTGAGGACGTTGCTGTTGAGTTGCACGTCGATCGTGTTGCCGAAACCGCTCAGAATCTGGCGAGCAATCGCGCCGCCCGATTCAGGACGATGCCGAAGATGAATCCACCACTTTTGATACCAGACGCTGTTGAGCGCGAGGCGGGCGGCTGTTGTCATGGTCGCCACAAAATCGGGTCCGCCAAAGGTGCCAAAGCCGTTCTGCTTGGTTGAATTGACATACGGATTCCCCGGATTCACCGGAGCCCCCAGGCTCCCGAGTATGAGGTAGGCGGTGAAGAACGTCTGGAAAAGCACGTCGACGTGTGTGTATGAGCAAAGGCCCCGGCCGTCACGCAGATAGCGGAGCTGAGGATCGAATTGCAAGACCGCGCCGGTGCCGATGCCGTTCTGGACTTGTTGGAACGTCGTCGGGTCGGTCATGTAATCGACGTTCGGCACGAAAGTTACCACCTGCTGGTCAATCGGTTGCACGCCCATGTAAGTAGGCTGGAGGTAGAACTGGGAGAGGTAAGGCCCGAGCGTATCGCCTGGATACGGACCGCGGAAAAGCAGATCGGGCGTGACATTGCCGGAGCCATCGCGCGGCCCGGCGTAGGTCGGCATGGTGGTGAGCTCGGTGGCTGCCTGAGCCGCGATGTCATTGGAAGCGTAATCGGTAAAGGCGACGTCGCGCAGCAGCGAAGCCCAATACATTTCCACCAACTCGGTCCCATAGGCCTCGCTTGCGGCGGCTGGTGCGGGCGGCACGACGATCTGATTGATTTGATTGGCCGGTGAAGTGGCGTTGCCAAACTGTGCGTCGTCGCTTCCTTCCAAGGCGAAGGCGCGCCCTCCGAGCGGGCCGTTCATCGTCCGCGGGCCACCGGTGATGATGTTCTCGAAGTCTGCGAATTTGCCGGTGTTGATGGCGTGCCGAAATGTTTGGAACGCCGCGAGGTTCACGAGACCGATCGCGTCTTGCAGAACGACCTTGCTGTAGGTGCCGGACTTGTCCGGATAACGCTGCTCGTCGCCGTTGGTGGTGTGCGGCGGCACCGGGATGAGCGCTTCCTTAGTTGCAGCTCCGACGCGGAGGACGAAGGATTGTTTGACTCGCTGGTCAACGATGGAGCCGGGCGCGGCCACGCCGCCTTCAAGCGCGGAAGATTGGGCGGAAGCGCGCGGGATCTTCCCCAGCACCGCGCCCGTCGCGACGGCCGCACTTAGCCGCGTGAGAAATTTGCGGCGGCTGGGGCCATTATTGGAAGGGTGTTGGGGCGAACCAGTTTCGGCATTTTGGCTGCCGCTGCCGTCGTCATTCACAGGTAATCTTTCCATCATGTGACGGGTGTATGAAAAATTTGCCTTCTTCGTCAATTCTTTTTTCATATTTCTTATAACGACCTGTTGGGCTCGTGCCGGAAAAGGCGTTTCCCCGGCCAACTCCGCGTCGATCTGCGTTTTGCTGGCCCGATAGCCGTTGACAAGGCGGGATACGAGCGGGATGGAACGGCACCTGGAAACCCTGTCATGAAATTGATCGATCGCTTCGTCGGCCGTGAGCTGATCGTGAACGTGCTCTTCGCGATCGCGGTCCTCAGCCTCGTGCTGGTGGTGGGCAACATCTTTCGCAAGCTCCTGCCGCTCCTGGTGAATCATGACGTGCCGCTGCAGTTCCTTCTCACCTTCATCGCTTACGTTTTGCCCTTCTCCCTCATCTTCACCATTCCGTGGGGATTGTTGACCGCAGTTCTGCTCGTTTTCGGGCGGCTTTCGGCGGATAACGAATTGATCGCCCTGCGCTCCAATGGCGTGAGCGTGACGCGGGTTTGTCTGTCATTGGCGGTGCTCGCGGTGGTCTGCACTGTGATTTGCCTCTGGCTGAATGTGGATGTCGCGCCCGCCGCGCAGGAGAAGTTGCGCAGCAGCATCTTCGACCTCGCGACGCAAAACCCGATCGCGCTCTTCGGTGGCGACCAGGTGATCGATCAGTTTCCCGGGCGCAAGATCTATGTCGGCAAGAAAGAGGGGAACAAACTGGAGAACATCATCGTTTTCCAGATGGACGAGCACGATCTGCCGGTGCGGGTGACCCATGCGCGCACCGGCAAGCTCGAGACAGACTTGCCTCACAAACGCCTTCTCTTGCACCTTTACGACGCGCGCTATGAGGAACGCGATGCCAAGGATCCCTACGACCTGCGCAAGATCCGCGACGGCATCAGCCTGGCCGAGGGCACTCTGCCGATCAGTCTCGAGGAGCTTTACGAGAAGGAGAAGAAACGCCCGAGCCGTTCCTCTCTCTCTCTTTCTCAACTGATGGAACAACTAAAATCGGACGCGGGCCGCGCCAATCGGAGCGCGACCCGCACTGAGATCAACAAACGCTTCTCCTTTCCGTTTTCCTGCATCGCCTTTGCCCTGATTGGGGTGCCGTTAGGTATTACTACTCATCGGCGCGAAACTTCGGTCGGCTTTACCACCGGTCTCATTGTGGCGATTTTCTATTTCCTTTTTATCATCATCGCCGACACGATGCGTTCCAATGCGAGTATCCATCCCGATTTGCTCGTTTGGTTCCCGAACGTTCTCTTCATTGTCATCGGCGGAATCCTCTTTTATCGCCTGAGTAAGCAGTAGTGACACGTCGCAGGGAAGTGTCACCGGGATAGGACAGTCATTCGGCGTTAATCGGTTCGCCTGGAGTCGTGATACCTATCCCGAGTCCAATGGCCGTGGCTAATACCCGCGGAGTGTCATCCGGACGCGGCAGCCGCTTATCGTTTGGTTGGACTCACTTCATCGCTGATGACGAAGAACTTCTTCAGCGTCGCGGCGCCGAAGTTGGTCGTGAGGGCGACGTCCGCTGCGTCGCGGCCCACCGCCATGACGATGCGACCTTTCCTCGGGACGTTGTGGCGGGCGTCAAAGATATGCCAGCGATCGCCCAGATAGACTTCAAACCAACCGCTGAAATCCATTGGTAGGACGATCGGAACTCCGATATCCCCCATGTAGCCGGTCGCGTAGCGCGCCGGGATATTGAGGCATCGGCAGAAAGTCAGCGCGAGATGACTGAAATCGCGACAGACGCCCTCGCCGCTTTGATAGACGTCGAAAGCCGATTTCGACGGATCAGCAAAATGATAGCCAAAAGTGATGTGGTTGTGCACCCAGTCGCAAATCGCCTGCACCCGCGGCCAGCCGGCCATGGTTTCGCCGAAGAGTTTCCAGGCGATATCCGAGAGTTTGTCCACCTCGCAGTAACGGCTCGGCATGAGAAACGCCAGGGTCTCGTCAGGCAAATTCTCAATCTTATGCTGGACCGCGTCCGGCGATTGCGGATCGGGTTCGCCGCTGTCTTCGACCACAGTCTCCAGCGCGAGGCGAAGATTTCCCGGCGGCGCGTGCAACCGGGCGCACCGGTTCCCGAAGAGATCAGTGTAATAGGAAACCGGCACGGCCGGCTCGACCTGCAATTCCTCGGGTTGCCGCAAATCGCCTTGGCGCGAAGGATGGACGAAGAGCATCAGGACCATGGGAGTGGGCCCGCGCAGCTCAAATTCGATATCGAATCCGACCTTGATCAGCATGTCGTTAAGCGACCTTTCCCCGCCACGGAGAAATCGTCAGTCATCGTCGTTCCGACCGCGCGCCGCCGCAATTTGTCATCCGAAACGCTGGAAGTTCTTCCAGAATTCCGGCCAGGACTTCCTGAATCCGCGGCACCAGCCCCAGTCCCAAAGCCAGCAAAATCCCGAGGCCACCGCGTGTCTTCATGGCTTACGAGTGGCTTCCTCCCAGCTTCGCTCTCACCCCCAAATCGGTGCCGACCGTGATTTGCACATCGCGCAGTTTCACTTCTCCCAAAGGCAAGACAAGGAGCGAGAAAACGCGGTTGTTCAGTTGCTGCAAATGCGGTTCGAGAAAACCGCAGACCAGCGTACCGAGCGTCCCTTCCCCCGCGCAATCGAGGCCGGAGAGGCGGGCGTTCAATTGGTCGTCGATCTCCAGGCTGGCGTGAATGCGGATGGCGGCGTTAAGAAAGAGTTTTCGTGCACGCACCCGCAGCACCGCGTCGAGGGCGCGCGCCGAGCGCGCGTGCAATTGAATACGCACATCCTCGATGATACCTCCCTGCTCTTTAGCCGCCGCCGCCGCCGCCGCCCGCACGACCATCTCGAGATCCGTGGTCGGGATCGAGATCTCGATATTTCCTTCGGCGGCATTTTTCAAAAGAAGGAGCACCTTCCCTTCTGCATCGCGTGCCCGGTCGATCTCGACTTCCCGAGCCCGGCAACTCAGGTTGATGGCCGCGTCCCGCACGCGTAACGGCCGTCCGGTTATCTCAAAATTCTCCACCGATAAAGCCGGCTCGACCTGTCCTCGATGAGGCGCTGGTCGCGCAGGCAAACGATCTCCCACGCTTGCTCCGTCGAGTGAAACGTGAATCGCGGAAAGCTCCGGATAATTTCGGTCCTCAACCGTGACCCTCACTCCGGAGGGCGGATGCACAAGCCGGCTCAAACCCTTTTCAAGTTCCCGGGCAAGAGCGGCAGCATCACTCGGAAAGGAATCAGTTTGGAGCGGAAACATCGGCATGACCTCCAGGTCTTATAGCGAGAGATCGTTCATCGAAGGGACATTGACTTTGCCGCCCTTCGCCCTCTCCGTAAAGCGGGGATGACGAATCACGAGGCTCGACACTTGGGCGGCATGACAGTGAACGAGCGCCTCTTTTTCATCGCAATCTGTTCGACGGTTCCCGGAATCAGCAGTTGGGAAACGAGCCGGCAAATCAGTCTTGCCTGGGTTGCCCCGCTCCCGTCACATTTTGACTGATTCTTACCCGCCCGCGTCCCTCAGAGGGAGCGAGCTTGGAACAAAATGGGTTGCGCAAACCAGTTTTCCCGTTAACTTCCGCGTTCCTTTATGGCGAAGACTTCGTGGATCAATCGCAATGAACGCAAGCGCAAAACGGTGGCGAAATACGCCGCTCTACGTGCTGAGCTGAAGGCGAAGAAGGATTACATTGGACTCTCGCAACTGCCGCGCGATGCCAGCCCTACGCGCGTCGTCAACCGCTGCCAGGTCAGCGGCCGCCGCCGCGCCTTCATTCGCCGCTTCAAGGTTTCCCGCCTGACCTTTCGCGAGCTAGCTTCCGCCGGCCTCATTCCCGGCGTGACCAAGTCGAGCTGGTAGCCCCGCGCGAGTAACGGGCTCGGGTGCTTGCCTCGGCATCCGCTCCATGAATCTTTCCTTACCATTTTTAGCCTTCGCGACCGTGGCGGAGGGCGTGATTGAACATTGGGATTCGCCCCTCTTGCTCCTGGGCAAATTGGCGACCATCGCCGCGCTCGTGGCCCTGAATGGCTTTTTCGTCGCGGCGGAATATTCCATCATCAAGGTCCGGATCAGCCAGCTGGATGCGCTGATCGACGAGGGCGAGCGGCGGGCCAGTTTTGCCCGTCACGTCAGGTCTCATCTCGATTCCTATCTTTCGGCGACCCAGCTCGGTGTGACTCTGGCCAGTCTCGGCCTGGGCTGGGCGGGTGAGCAATTCCTCGCCTCGATCCTGCAACCGTTTTTCGGGTTAATCCACGTTCACTCCGCAGCCTTCGTCACCACGGTCTCCGTCGTGCTTGCCTTTCTTGGGATCACCTTCCTGCACATCGTCTTCGGGGAGCTGGCGCCGAAGTACGTCGCGATCGCCAATCCGCTGCCCGTCTCGCTCCGGCTCGTCCGGACGCTGACCATGTTTCACCTGATCTTTCGGCCGTTCATCTGGCTGCTGAATCAATCGTCGAATTTCTTCCTGCAAAAGATGCTGCGCTTCAAACCGGTGAGCGGCGCCGAACTGGCCCACAGCGAAGAGGAGTTGCGCCTGATTCTCGATCAGAGTGAAAAATCGGACGAGCTCTCTTCCCTTGGCCGCGACATCCTGGTCAACGCGCTCGATATGCGCCGGCGCGTCGTGCGTGACATCATGACGCCTCGAGGCGAGGTCGTGTATCTCGACATCGAGGAGAGCTTCGATGAGAACGTGAAGAAGGCACTCGAGTCGCGCCACACCCGTTTCCCCCTCTGCCGCGGGCATCTCGACAACACCATCGGTTTGATTCACATCAAGGAACTGGTGCCCTTGATGCGCGATCCGGCGCCGGACCTGATGAAGATTCGGCACGACCTTATCCCGGTGCCGGAAATGATGCCGCTCGAGAAGCTGCTCAATCTTTTCCTCGTTAGGCATGCTCATCTTGCGATCGTGGTCGACGAATACGGCGGCACGGTCGGGATGGTGACGATGGAAAATGTGCTCGAGGAATTGGTCGGCGATATCCAGGACGAGTTCGACACCGAGAAGGCCGAATTCCGCAAGATCAATGACGGGGAATTCATGGTCGCGGGCGGGCTCGGTCTCTATGAACTGCGCGACCTGGCGGATATCGAGCTGGAAAACGCCGACGTCAGCACGGTTGGCGGTTACGTTACCCATTTGCTGGGCCATCTGCCGAAACAGGGCGAACAGGTGCAAATCGAGGATTACCGGGTCACGGTCACCCAAACCGATGGCCGCCGGGTCGGCCAGTTGCATTTCAAGAAGCTGCTCGAGGACGGCGATCGTCCGGTCGCGAGGGATTCCGCGGCCGCTTGAGAGCGATTGGAATCAGAATTGCCCGAAGTCGGCCACGACATCAATGCCGCCGGCCGCGGGTTTCCCGTTCTCGTAGGCGGGGGTGAACTGCGCCTTCTTTACCGCGCCTTCCAGCAATGCGCCGAGGCCGCTGTCTTTCGGGCTTTCCGAGATGCCCGAGGTGCCGGTCACCGCGCCCTTGTCATTGACGCTCACGACCACTTCCGCCCGGCCGCCATCCGGGATGTCCTGCGTGAGCGAACTCATCGCCTGCTCCATCAGGTGGCGCAGCCCGCCAATCAATTGCGGTTGAATATAATTTTCAAATTTTCGCACCCGGTCCCGGTCGTGCGTCGCGAGCGAGACAACGATCACCTCTTCGTTATGTTGGTGCAGGAAGAGGACGGTGCCGCCGAGATACACCGGCACCGGTTGTCCGTTTACGGTCGCGGGCGTGAAACGACCCCAGTCGAGCGCGATCTGCACCGCAGCCTTAAAGGCGTCGTTGGTTCCGACCAGCGCCTGTGTGCTTTCCACCGCTCCCGTCTCGGTGACGTCGCAGTAGAACTGCACTGCGCCTTCCAGCTTCGCCACGTCCGGATCCTTTGGGTAATGGAGATATTGCGTAATCGAACCAGCCTCCTGTTTAACCAGAGCGGGGGTGATCGGGCCCGTGAAGGAAGGCGAGGCAACGGCGTTCGCGGCGCGGGAGGCGGCTGGTGACGGCGTGGGGGAGGAGGGCGCGGCGGCGGTTTCGGTCTTGCGTTGGCAATCGGAAAACGCGCCGAGCAGAAAAACAAGAGAGCAAAGCGAGATCGCCAGGCGACGGACGGAGATGTTTTCCATGGTCAAACTTCGGGGGAAGTAACCTCTGCCCTTCGCTTGCGCAAGTGAGCGGACTGGCGCCCGGTCGGAAAAAAAGCACTACCAAACTGCGCGAAGCAGTCCGAAGTTTCAGGCCTTATGGCATACGAACTACCGAAATTACCTTATCCGAACGATGCGCTGGAACCGCACATCGATGCGAAGACGATGGAAATCCATCATGACAAACATCACGCGGCCTATGTGGCCAACGTCAACAAGGCGATCGAAGGCAAGCCCGAGCTGGAAAAGAAATCGATCGAGGAATTGATTGGCAATTTGAACGCCGTCCCGGACGACATCCGCACCGCAGTGCGCAATAACGGTGGCGGCCACGCGAATCATTCGCTCTTCTGGCAAATCATGGGCCCGAACGGCGGCGGCGAGCCGAAAGGTAAACTCGCAGACGACATCAAGACGGCCTTCGGCAGCTTCGACGCTTTCAAGGAAAAGCTGGCCGATGCGGGCGCAAAACGCTTTGGCAGCGGCTGGGCCTGGCTGGTTAAAAATCCGGGCGGGAAGCTGGAGGTCGTTTCGACCGCAAATCAGGATAGCCCGCTGATGGGTAAGGCAATCGCCGGATGCGAAGGCACTCCGGTGCTCGGGGTCGACGTCTGGGAGCACGCTTATTACTTGAAATACCAGAACCGTCGGCCCGATTACCTGAAAGCTTGGTGGAACACCGTGAATTGGGACGAGGTTTCCAGACGCTACAGCAAATAATTTCTTCCTTCTTCAGCTGGAACTCTCGAGAGGCGCGTTGGGTGAAGCCCGATGCGCCTCTTTGATTTTTCTGCCCGTCCGACGATCGCGGCTCTTGCTGGTCGCTTTCGCTCTGAAGTATGTTGCGCGGCATGCGGCTCCTCCTGCCCACATTCGCGGTTCTTCTCGCCGGAATTCTTTCGCCGGCTGTCGCGCGAGCACAGGATTCATTCGCCGGGATCGACCTCCTGTATCCGGAGCTGGCTCACCCCGATGAGGACGCGCGCGCCGCGATCAAGCAGGGCGATTTGCGTTTCATCGCGGTCGATCGCTACGGGAAAGACGTGCCCGGAGTGGAACGCTATCCTCGATTAAAGCAAATCCACGGCACGAAGTTCGTCAGGCAACCATTTCGGATCCTCGCCACGCCCTCGGAGAATTTTAGTTTCAATATCCGGGCCCGGGCTTATGCCCGCGAATATAACCGGGTCATACTGCGATTCGTTCTCCGCCAGCATTGATCGGGTTAGCAATTCTTTTTCGACATGTCCTCGCTTGACCATCTTTTTGCAAACAACAGGAACTGGGCGGAACGCATCCGGCAACAGGACGCCGAGTTTTTTCTTAAGCTTTCCCGGCAACAGTCGCCCCAGTATCTCTGGATCGGCTGCTCCGACAGTCGCGTGCCTGCGAACGAAATCGTCGGCTTGCTCCCGGGCGAGTTGTTTGTCCATCGCAACGTCGCCAACCTCGTCGTCCACGCCGACTTGAATTGTCTCTCCGTCATCCAGTTCGCGGTCGATGTTTTGAAAGTTAGTCACATCATCGTTTGCGGACACTACGGCTGCAGCGGCGTGCAGACGGCCTTGCGCCGGCATCGTCTCGGGCTGAGCGACAACTGGCTGCGTCACATTCACGACGTGCAACGAAAGCACGTCGCAAGTCTCGCGCGGTTCGGCGAGGAAGAGGAAGCCATCCGCCGCTTGTGCGAGCTGAACGTCATCGAACAAGTGGCGAACGTTTGCCAGACCACCATCGTCCTCGACGCTTGGGAACGCGGCCAGGACCTGGCCGTCCACGGCTGGATCTATGGAATAACAGACGGACTCTTGCGCGACCTGAACGCGACAATCCTGGGGTCGCAGGAAACTGTCACGGTCTGCCAGTCCGCGATTGCCCGGCTGGCCTGAAGGCTTTCCAGTTGAAGAAGGAGAGTCGCGCCTTGCGACTGAATCCTACCTTTCGGCGCGGCCTGCCGGCGAGATGCTCTTCTGCCTAATGAATATCTTGCCTAATTTTGAGAGGCCCCTCTCCGTCCTTCGGCGGATCAGGATGACAATCCGAGTGCTCGTCGCCGTTCCGTTACAACGGGCGCCGTCCGTTGACCACCCACCAGCGCGCCCGCATAGTGTGCCCCTTCATGTCGATCGAGCTGACCCGCAACTTCTGCATCATCGCGCACATCGATCATGGCAAAACAACCTTGTCGGATCGCCTGCTCGAACGCACCGGCACGATCCACGATCGCGAGAAACAGGATCAGCTCCTCGATTCGATGGATCTGGAGCGGGAACGCGGGATCACGATCAAAGCGCATCCGGTCGCGATGCATTACACGGCACAGGACGGTCAGGAATACCGGCTCAACCTGCTCGATACGCCGGGCCACGTCGATTTCGCCTATGAAGTCTCGCGCAGTCTGGCGGCTTGCGAAGGCGCGCTCCTGATCGTCGACGCCGCCCAGGGCGTCGAGGCCCAGACGGTCGCGAATGTGCACCTCGCCCACAAGCAGGGCCTGACGATCGTGCCGGTGATTAACAAAATCGACCTCCCCAACGCCGACGTCCCTTCTGTGCATCGGCAACTGGAGGAGATCCTCGCCATTCCCGCCGAGGAAGCGATCGATTGCAGCGCGAAAATGGGTCTCGGGATCGATGAGATTCTCGAAGCCGTCGTCCATCGCATTCCATCGCCGCCTCCGCCGCCCGACGACATTTTACGCGCGCTCGTCTTCGACTCGGTCTTCGACATCTACCGCGGGGTGGTGGCTTACGTCCGGGTTTTCTCCGGCAAAATGGAACCCGATCAACAGATCAAGGTGATGAGCACCGACACGCGTTACGAAGTGAAAGAGGTCGGGGTGTTCACCCCCAAGATGTTTGCGCAACCGACGCTCCAGGCCGGCGATGTCGGCTACGTCATCGCCAATATCAAGACGACTTCCGAGTTGAAGATCGGCGACACGATGACCGATCAGCGCCACTCGGCGAAAGAGCCGCTCCCGGGTTTTCAGGAAATTCACCCGATGGTTTTCAGCGGAATTTATCCGATCAATACCGCCGATTTCGAACACTTGAAAACGGCCATCGGCAAATTGCGGATGAACGACTCCGCCTTCGTTTACCAGCCGGAAAGCTCAGTCGCGCTCGGCTTCGGCTACCGCTGCGGCTTTCTCGGGCTGCTCCACATGGAGATCATCCAGGAGCGGCTCCGGCGCGAGTACGACATGGACATCATTGCCACCTCGCCCAGCGTCATCTACGAGGTCCTGACGACGCGCGGCGAAGTCGTGTTGGTCGACAATCCGGCGCATTTGCCTGACCCGAGCGTGATCGAGGAAATCCGCGAGCCGATCGTGCGCGCCTACATCCTTTGCCCTAACGAATGCATCGGTGACATCCTGCAGCTCATCCTCGAGAAGCGCGGGACGATGGACCACACCGAATCGCTCGACACCCGCCGGGTCATGCTCCACTGCGAGCTGCCCCTGAACGAAATCCTGGTCGACTTCAACGACAAGATCAAAAGCATCAGCCGCGGCTATGCCTCGATGGATTATGAGCACGCCGGCTACCGGCCTTCCAAGCTGGTCAAGCTCGACCTTCTGGTAAACGGCGAACCGGTCGATGCCTTCTCGACCATCGTGCACCGCGATCGCGCGGAGGCGCGCGGCCGCCAGCTCGCCGCCAAGCTCAAGGAGGTGATTCCAAGCCAGCTTTATCAGGTCGCGATCCAGGCTGCGATCGGCGGCAAGATCGTGGCCCGCGAGACGATCTCGGCCCTGCGCAAAAACGTGACCGCGAAATGCTACGGCGGCGATATTACGCGCAAGCGCAAGCTGCTCGAGAAACAAAAAGAGGGAAAGAAACGGATGAAAAGCATCGGGAAAATCAACATCCCGCAGGAAGCGTTCATTGAGGTTTTGAAATCTTCGCAGTGACTTTTCCCGCGCTGGACGAGCCTCGGGGTGAGCCCGGTGGAAATTCGCAACAACCGATTTTGCAAAGCCCATTCCTCAGCTAGCGTTTCGCCGCATGTTTCAGCCCCGCTATATTAAGCACAGCCACCTCCTCATTCGCCACGTGGAGAAGTTGATCCGTTATCGACGCGATCAGTTGAGCGCCGAAACGGTCGCCGAGCTCGAAGCGCAGATCGGGAAGGTGCGGGAGGCGATGAAGGCGCGCAACAACCGCGCGACCCATGAAGAATCCGAGCGTCTCGACGCGCTCCTGAGCGCCCGCACCCCGCCGCCGAAGAATGCCGTCTGGCGCGAGAACGTTGAAGTCATCCTGGTCGCGATCGTGGTCGCGATCGGTATTCGCTCCTATTTCATCCAGCCCTTCAAGATTCCAACCGGATCGATGCAGCCGACCCTCAACGGCATCATTGGTCATCCCTCGGCTGCGCCCAGCCCGAACTTTCTCACCCAGATTATCGATTTCGTCGTCCTGGGTCGCAATTACATCGACGTCGTCTCGGGCGATGACAACACGGTCGAGAACATCACTTCGCGAAAATTTCTCTTCTTCTTCACCCTCTCCCGCATCGAGTGCGATCATCAATCCTTCAACGTCTACGCGCCGCCGGAAATTCTGCGCCAGGATTTCCAGGTCTATCCTGGGAACCGTTATCATCGGGGCCAGGTGATCGCGCGCGGCGCGATCGATACTGGCGACCAGGTCTTCGTCGATAAGTTTAGCTATAACTTTATTCATCCGCGTCGCGGCGATGTTTTTGTCTTTCGCACCGATAACATTCTCGGCATCCATGAGGATCCGGAGGCGGGCGCGCCGTTCTATATCAAACGCCTGACCGGCACTCCGGGCGACGAGCTGCGGATCGATTCGCCCAGGCTCTACGTCAACGGCCAGCTGGCGAAGAATTTCGGCATTCGACGCGTCATGTCGGCCAAAGCGCCCTACAAAGGCTATTCACAGGGACCATTAACCGTTCAACTCGCGGCCGGTTACATCGTGCCCGGGTTACTTTACTCTCCGGAGATGACTTTCACGGTTCCTCCTCATCGCTATTTCGCGATGGGCGACAACAGCTACAACAGCTACGACAGCCGCTACTGGGGGCCGGTCCCGGAAGATAACGTGGTCGGCCGCGGACTGGTCGTTTACTGGCCCTTCGACCGGCACTGGGGCTTTATTCGTTAGGGCAGGAAATCGTGGCATAACGAAGTCATGGAGTGATGGGATCGCTCGCCGCCCCACTTTTCCGATACTCCATGACACCCACTTTGCTTTCCCTCTTCGGCATGCTTGGCGGGTATCTGCTCGTCATGTGGACGAACCCGGTGCGGGTCGCGCTCCGCGATGGTTATCACTGCGTGCTGCGCTTCAAGCGTCTCTGGCTTGTCTTCGCGATTCTCGGCCTCGCCTATTTCGTTTTTCAGTTTGCGGTCTTCACTCCGCTCAACAGCACGGCGGATTTGCGCCTCGACCAGTTTGTCCTGCCCCTCTGGCATTGGCCGCTTTTCGCCGAGGTCTGGCGCGAAAGCTTCCTGCATGCTCTCGAATCCGTTGCGGGAATCTTCGATGCGGCCGCGACCACCTATCCGCTTTCCGTTGTCGCCGCCGTCCTCCTCATTCTCAACTGGCGCGGCCTGCATGTCAGTCTGGCCCGGGCCGTGCGGAGGCAGTTCGGACCGGGCGGCTGGTTGATTTACCTTACGGTTTTGCTCAGCGCCCTCGCTTCGCTCCTGAAGCCGCTCATTTATTGGCTCCGGCCAGATCGCGCCGGCTTTCTTTCGCCCGCGCATTTTCTCCAGGCCTCGGCCCTGGTCGATACCGTAGCCTTCGTCTTCGAATATTTGTGCGCGGTTTACATCCAGGTTTACCTGATCACGGTCGCGCTCGCTTGGATCAAGGGATTGCACTTTCGCGAGGGCGAGTTGCTCCGCTTTGCCATGCGCCGGTTCAGCTTTGTCTTGAAATGGCTCGGGCTGGTCGTGCTCGTGAGCACGCTCCTCCTGCGTCTCCCGCTCCTCCTCGCCTATTTTCGCAATGTCCCCGACGTGCTCGATTATCTGCCGACCGGGCGTTGCGTCATGGCCGTCTTTATCATCTCTTTTGCCGCGCTGCAGATTTCACTCGTGCTGCACAACGAGAGGTTGCGCGATGCCTTCCGGGCGCATTGGCACTTCGTGAGCCGGCACGCTTTTCGGTTTGGCTGGTTCCTTCTCATTGCCGGGCTGCATTTTTGGTTCCTCGCCCTGGCCGACACCGTCGTCCGGGCCGCCGCCACGGACCGGCCGCTCGCGCTCATTCTTTGGAAACTGCTTTACGTGCTGGCGCGTGCCTTCGTCACCGGCTGGCTGCTGGCAAGCTGGGTCTCCCTTTTTCGGCAATGTGAGATCGGGCGGGTGAATCGCGAGGCCTGGATTCGGTATTGAGCCATGCCGCCGCCCGCTTCCACCGCCGAACAGATCACGCGCGCGAGCCAATCGAATCTCGCCTTCGCCTTTATCTCGTTAGGCAAGGAACGCCGGCGCGACATCACGATTTTCTACGCTTTTTGCCGCCTGATCGACGATATCGCTGACTCCCTCCAGTTTTCTCCCGAGGAAAAATTGCGGCAGTTGAGCCGCTGGCGCGAGGCGCTCCGCGCCCCAGGGCCGGACGAGCCCGCGCTCGCACCCGAAGTGCGCAGCCTGATGAGCAAATACCGAATTACTCCAGCGATGCTGGAAGAGATCATCGACGGCGTGGAAATGGACCTGACGATCGCGCGCTACGAAACCTTCGCCGCGCTCCGGCAGTATTGCTATCGGGTCGCGAGCGCGGTCGGCCTCGTCAGCATCGAGATTTTTGGCTATAAAAATCCAGCCTGCAGGGAGTATGCCATCGAGCTCGGCCTCGCCCTTCAGATCACCAACATCCTCCGCGACGTCGGGAAGGACCTGGCGAGCGGTCGGATCTATCTGCCGCAGGAGGACATGGCCCGGTTTGAATACTCCGCCGCCGATCTGGCCGGATGGATTTACGACCATCGCTTCCTTCAACTGATGCAGTTCGAAGCCGGCCGGGCGCATGAATATTTTCGCAAGGCAGCCGCCCTCCTGCCCACAGAAGACCGCCGCGCCATGGTCAGCGCCGAGATCATGGGCTCGATTTACGGGGCGCTTTTGCAGCGGATGGAGCGCGACCATTTCCGCGTCTTCAAGCGCCACTACAGCTTGAGCAAGCCGGTAAAGTTCTTGCACGCCGCGCGCCAGTTGATCAAGCTTCTCTGAATAGCCCGCCGGAGCATCCGTCTTAACGTTAACATTCGAATGCAAAGCAATATGAGGAAGTTTTTCATCCCGGCGGTCGCGGCCGCCATTTTATCGATGGGGCTCAGTTCCTGTGAAACCCCGGCCGGTCAGGGAGCGGGTTTCGGCGCCGTCTCCGGCGCAGCCACCGGCGCGCTCATCGGTGCCGCCGCTTCCGGCACGGGGGAAGGCGCCGCGATCGGCGCGGGCGCGGGAGCCCTGGCTGGAGCCCTTCTCGGGGCGGCGGTTGCCCAAGATCAGGCGCAGTATTACCACGCCCCTCCGGGCGGTTATCCTTTCGCGCGCCAAACCGGCACACCAGGCTACGTTTACAGCCCGTACCCGCCGCATAACACGATCGACGTCCGCGACGTGCCGCAGGGCGCGCTTGTCCGGGATCCGTCCACCGGCGGAATTTTCCGCAAGCCCTGACGACTTGCGGTTGCAGTGGCGGTCTATGAGCGCCGAGGAGAGGGCCGTGACGGACTTCGGCGGTCGCACAGCCCGCCGCTACAATTTTGCACGTAGCGCGTCGACCAGTTTGCAGGTCTCTTCGTTCATCCGCACCAGCTCCGGCCAGCCGCGGTGATACCCTTCGCCGGGTAACTTCCGGGTCGCGTCCAGGCCCATGTGCGAACCGACATTCTGCACGCTCGGCGCGTGATCGAGCGAATCGCTCGGGTTCGTGATGATGGTGCTGTCGCGTTTCGGGTCGGTGTTGGCGCAGAGCCGGAAGAGCACCTCGCTCGTGTTCTGCACATCACAGTCGTCGTCCACCACCACGATGTATTTGCTGAACATCATCTGCCCCATGCCCCAGAGCCCGTGCATCACTTTGAAGGCCTGATAGGCGTATTGCTTGCGGATGCTGACGAAAACGAGGTTGTGAAAAACGCCTTCCGCCGGTAGCGCCATGTCCACGATCTCCGGGAAGTTCATTTTGAAAACCGGGAGAAAAATTCGCACGGTGGCCGAGCCGAGATAGAAATCTTCCATCGGCGGAATCCCGACGATCGTGGTCGGATAGATCGCCTCACGCCGATGCGTGATCGCGGTCAGATGAAAGACCGGGTAATCCTCGACTGCGGTATAGAAACCGGTGTGATCGCCAAACGGTCCTTCCGGCCGCGTCTCGCCCGGCTGGACATAACCTTCGAGCACGAAATCGACATCGGCCGGCACCTCCAGGTCGTTCGTCACGCACTTCACCAGTTCGACCGATTTCTTGCGCACGAATCCGGCAAAGAGAATCTCATCGAGACCGTCGGGCAGCGGCGCGGTCGCCGCGAAAGTGTAGGCCGGATCGCCGCCGAGCGTGACCGCGACCGGCATGCGTTCGTTACGCTCGTAGTAGAGCTTGCCATGTCGCGCCCCGACCTTGTGCACCTGCCAGTGCATGCCGGTCGTCAGGTCGTCGTAGACCTGCATCCGGTACATCCCGAGGTTGCGCGCGCCGGTCTCCGGGTCGCGCGTGTGAACGTTAGGCAGGGTAATGAAGCGCCCGCCATCCTTCGGCCAGCATTTGAGAATTGGGAGATCGTGAATTGTGAATCGTGCCGTAACGTCGGCCGAGCCGAGGCCGGGCTTTCCATCGGAAATAGGATCGTTGAAGCGCTGCACCACCTCCTGGCAGGCCGCCGATTTCACATGCTTCGGCCGCGCGTGCAGCAGGTTGATTCCCTGCTTCAGGAGACTCCAGCCTTCGCGCAGATCGGTCGGCGGTTTCGCCTTGAGAATGAGCTGAATCTCCCGGGCTAGATCGGCCACGCTCTCGAGTTGAAGCGCGAGCGCCATCCGTTTCTCCGATCCCATGGTGTTGATCGCGACCGGAAACTTCGAAACCTTGCCTTCGATCAGCGGCTGTTCGAAAAGAAGCGCCTTCCCGCCACCGGGCGCTTTCATCTCGCGGTCGGCCCATTCCGCAATCACGAGGTCGGTGTCGACCGGAGCGGTGACGCGCTCCAGCTCGCCCGCCTTGTCGAGCGCTTCGAGGAATTGCGAGAAGGAAGTGTAAGCCATCGTGCGTGCCGAACGCTTCTTTACTCCTGTTTGGTCGAGCTGGCCAGTTTGTCGATTTTGCGAGGTGCGCTCCCCAGAGAAACGCTCGCGTTACGATCCGTTCAAGTGAGACAGGCCACCAGTTGGCGCATGACGGCCATTATGGCGACGACCGCTCGTGCCGCGAGCGTTCCTGCGATGATCGAACGAGGGTAGAGCAAGCTTCCAACTTTCACAGAGCGAATCGCAAGCTGGAAGCTCGCGCTACCATTCTGACTCACTCTTCGCCATCGAAGTAATCCAACGCTTCTCCCCGCAAGATTCTTCGCTCCGGCGAGCGAACCAGCCACTTTCTGCTATCAGGGTAATAACAGGACTCACCGATTGGGTTATCGGCTACGACATAAAGAACAAGGTCCTCTGCGCTGTCATTGATGAGCTGGTGTGCTTCGCCTGGTCCATAGATAAACGCGTCGCCTTGGGTAATCGCGGTCTTGCCGGAGTCATCACGCGTCAGGCCCTGGCCGGAAATGACATGATAGAACTCCCATTGCGCGGCGTGCGAATGATAAGGGTAGGGGGTTTGGCCCGGCGCAATCCGGAGGATTTCCACCGCAAAAGGATGCCGCGCCCTGGCATCGCTGGACTTTGGGTCCCAGCCGAGCGCTTCCGAAACGTCTTTGCCGGCGCCGGCGAATGTCCCTTTCGGTGAAGCCCAGATTAACTCCTCGATTTCCTTGCTATTGACCTTTTTCATTCAGTTTTTTGTTCCGAATTCAAATAGAACAGGCCCGACGAGAAAGTCGAGCGGGCGTCTCCGCTCTCAAACTCAGTTGTAGCCGCCGCCCTGTGGGCGGCGCGGGTATCGGCGGGGCTGCTATCGGTAGCGTTCCGACTGCCCTTCCCCGTGCTTCGCGCAGCGAAGCGGCTACAATCGGCCGCCGGCGGAAAAGTCGAGCACAGGGTTATGCCAGCCGGGACCGGTGATCTGGACCGCCAGCGGATCGGTTCGATCAACGCACCAACCAGGTCCGGGTCGCCGAGCCGAGCCGCCCCTGGTCGTCGGCCACGGTAATCCGAATGTTGTAGGTGCCCGGCGGGACCTTGGCTTCGGGGACATTGATCCCTTTCTCACTCACGTACGGTTTCACGCGCGAGAGTAACGAAATCTTGATCAGTTTCAGGACGTCGATCTCGAGCGAATCCAGGTTGATCTTCGCGCCCCCGCTCGGGATGAACCGAATTTTGACCGGAAAAGGCGTCGCGACGCCGGCCCCTTGTTCCGGCTTTTCGACAATGATCTGCGGCGCGCCCGGCACCAGCTTTTCGCTGTAAAACCCGTGAAGCCCTCCCGGTTGGCCGGCCTTCGAAATCGGCAGATTGGGCTCCGCCGCTTCCTTGGCTGTGAGCAATTCCAGCGGCGCGGCCGGGGCCTCACCTGCCATCGCGCCACTGAGCAGCGCGACCACGACCAGAAGCGACAATACTTTCATGATTCAAGAAACACCGCGAAAGAGTCGGATTGTCAAGCTCCGGTCCGGGTTCCATCGGTCGGCGCAGAAATCTGGCCTAACGAGTGTAGGAACTGCGTCTGCGCGCTGGCTGTAGCCGCTTCGCTGTGCGAAGCGTGAGAGAGAGCGAGGATAAAATGTTAGCTTGTCAGCACGCCGATACCCGCGTCGCCCACAGGGAGGCGGCTACTGTGCGAAGCGTGGGGGCGAGGCCGGAACGTTAGCTTGCCATCCGAAATAGCTGGATAGTCAAAGCGTATTTTGATAGGGAGGTGGGAATGAAAATTCGTCCGACCCTGGCCCTTTTCGCCTGCGTCACCTTTCTCTCCGCAGCTTCTGCCGCCCGTGCCGGGAGCGCGACCTGGAACCTCAACCCGACAAACAGTGACTGGAATACGGCCACGAATTGGACGCCCAATACCGTACCTGACGGTCCGGCCGATACCGCGACCTTTGATCTCTCCAACACTGCGGCGGTGGCTTTCTCGGCTACGACTGAGGTCAACGGGATCGTTTTTGATTCCGGCGCGAGCAGCTACACCATCACGACTCCTGCGCCCCTCGTGCTCACGGTCAGCGGCGCTGGAGTTATGAACAACTCAGGAGCGACCGAGAACTTCACTGTGGACGTCGATGAGTCTGGTCAGTTCGCCGGCGTTTCTTTCACCAACAGCGCCACGGTTGGGACAAGGGCCCAGTTTACCCTGAGTGGCGGCAACGCCAGTACGATCGGCAGCCAGGTGGCATTCCTGGATAGCTCAGGCGGAGGTAACGGGACCTTTATCGCTAATGGAGCAACCGTCAGCAATTCTGATGGCGCCCGCATCCTTTTCGAGAATAGCTCGACCGCCGCCAATGCGACGATCGTGAACAACGCCTCGACCACGACCGGCTCGTTTCTTTCGCCGGGCGGCATCACTGAGTTCTCCAGCACCGCAACTGCGGCCAATGCGACGATTACCTGCATGGGCGGCGCCTCAGCCGTGCAGGGCGGCGGTATGCTGCTGCTTGAAAATTCCGCGACCGCGGGCAACGCGACCATCATCGGCCAGGGGGGGACCAACGGTGGTCAGGGCGGCCAAATCTGCTTCGACTTGCCGGCCTCCGGGGGAACGGCGCGAATCGAGGTTTTCGGCAATGCCGAGATGGGGATCTTCTTGCACATGGGCACCGGCGTGACAGTCGGCTCGATCGAAGGCAGCGGCGTGATCTATCTTACCTCCAAGAAGCTGACCGTTGGTAACAACGACCTGAGCACGACCTTTTCCGGGACGATCATCGATTTGAGCGGTGGCCAACTGGCCAAGGTCGGCACCGGATCATTAACCTTGAGCGGAGGGAATAACACCTATTCCGGGGCGACGACAGTCAGCGCCGGGACGTTAGTGATCAGTAATACGAGCGGCTCCGCAACTGGCACCGGAATGGTTCAAGTTAGCGGTGGCACCTTGGGCGGGAGCGGGATCGTCTCCGGGGCGGTGACGGTGAACTCCGGAGCATTCCTCGCCCCGGCCCATGGAACCAAGACGCAAACCACTCTTACCATCCAAAGCCAGCTCACCTTCAATGCTGGCTCGACCTACACCTACACCTTCAAAGCCAAGAAGAAGCAGGCAAAGACGGACAAAGTGATCGCCAACGG
>JBOHXL010000060.1:0-9579 GCA_050736975.1 Chthoniobacterales bacterium
GCGTTCATCTTCCGAGCACCGGAACGATCCTCCTCGTCCTCGTGCTCGCGATCTTCGGCATCATCGTCCAAGCGTCGATGTTCCAGCGCCATCGGCGCCCCATCTAGCCCGGCGAGGCTCTCGCGCCAGCTCGTCGGTCTGCTTGCGATTTCCGGCGCGGAGGTTGGCAAATTCCTTGGCGCCGGTCCCGCCCATCTCTGGTTCGACCCGGCGAAATGTGCGAAACTTCCGGTCATGAAAAATAACACCGGAGAAGACATCGCCCCGCAGAACGAGGCCCCTTCTCAGGGCGGTCAGGCGGCTGCGCTTTCGCGCCTCCTGATTGCTTTCGTTCTTTGCGCGCTTGGCGCTTTTATGGCTAAGGCGAGCCATGCCGCGTCGATTACCGGGATGACGCCCCCGTTTCGTGATGCAGCGCAGGTCGATGTTCCGCTTTCGATCGATCCGCTCGTCAGCGTGAAGGGTGAGTTTGCCGCCAACGACGGCGCCGCAGGCGATAGCTTTGGTTACTCGGTCGCGTTGCAGGGCACCACGGCGGTCGTCAGCGCGCCCGCCGCGACTGTCGGTGGCAACCAGGCTCAAGGCGCGGTTTATGTTTTCCGTTATGCGAATGCCACCTGGACCGAAATGCAGAAGATCACCGCGAACGACGGCGCAGCCTTCGATAATTTTGGCAATTCCGTCGCGTTCGACGGCAAGACGATGATCGTCGGTGCGCCCGATGCCGCAGTGAACGGCAACGCCGGGCAGGGCGCGGCCTACATCTTTACCGAATCCGGCGGCATCTGGATCCAGACGCAAAAGCTCCTCGCCACCGACGGCGCGTTTGGCAATGAGTTTGGCGACTCGGTCGCGATTCAGGGCGGCACAGCTCTCATTGGCGCCATTCAACTGCTCCACGGTCCCGGCGCGGCCTATATCTTCAACAATTCCGGGGGCACCTGGAGCCAGTCTCAAAAGCTGACCGCAACGGGAGGCTCAACCACTTTCGGGGATGCGGTCGCGCTTGACGGAGACAACGCCCTGATTGGCGCCCAACAAACCAGCGTCGGAGGGTTTTTTGATCAGGGTGCGGCCTTTGTCTTTGCCAATCAAAGCGGCGCCTGGACAGAAACGGCCGAACTTCTCGCCGGTGATGGGACGATGTTCGATAGCCTTGGCAGCTCGGTCGCACTGCAAGGTTCGACCGCGCTAGTCGGCGCGCCCGGCACTCAGATTAATGGCAGCCAGATTGGGGCCGCCTATGTCTTTAGCGAGAGCGGCGGGAAGTGGAGTCAGACCCAAAGAATTACCGCCAGTGACGCTCAAG
This sequence comes from Chthoniobacterales bacterium, assembly GCA_050736975.1. Taxonomy (GTDB): domain Bacteria; phylum Verrucomicrobiota; class Verrucomicrobiia; order Chthoniobacterales; family UBA10450; genus Palsa-1392. Next base: position 1,310 of record JBOHXL010000060.1, read on the forward strand.
CTGAGGATGGCTTTGGCTCGTCGGTGGCCCTGAGCGGATCGATGGCGCTGATCGGCGCCGATCAATACGCCAGTAACGGAACCGGCAAAGCCTACGTGTTCGACAATTCTGGCGACATGTGGACGCAAATGAACGAAGTCCGGCCAGCGAATGCCAACGTAAGCGAGCAGTTTGGTTGGTCGACGACGCTCGACCAGACCGACGCCATCATCGGCGCGTGGGGTGCTACCGTCAACGGTAACGCTGGCCAGGGCGCGGTCTACTTTGGAAAGATCGCTCCGCGCAGCTGATGACCGCGGATTGAAAAAAGGAAATCCCGCGCCTTCCTGATCTCTTCTCCTTCGGAGGTCGGTGAAGAGCAGCGTGACCAGTCCGCAGCGGCGATGACTCCCGCGTCGCGAACGGAGTTGCTCGGTTGAATCGCGGCCGCCGCGGCGCAAGCGAATCGCGCGTTCACCGAATGTCGCGAAACGGTTGGCCGGCTTCAAACAGCGCGATCTCGTTGCGGGCGAGTTCGGCTAGCGCCGTGTTGCCGGACTCTTTCGCGAGACGCAACGCGCGCTCCGCCTCGCGGCTCGCGTCCGGGAAGCGACCGGACTCGGCGTAGGCAGCCGCGAGTGTGGCCGCGATGAATGGGTTGGACGTGTCTGCGGCGCGAGCGCGTTCCGCGAACTCAACCGCTTTTCCCCCGTTGCGCAGCCGTTCCTCCGGTGAAGTGGCCAGCACCCATGCGAGATTTTTCAGCGCGTCCGGATCGTGCGGATGGATCGCCAGGACCGCTGCCAAATGAGAGACGGCCTCATCGGCGCGTCCCATTTGCAGAAGCGTGTTCGCCATGTTGGCCTGGGCGGCAACATTCTGCGGTTCGGCAGCGACCGCGATCTTCAAATGAGCGAGCGATTCCTCCAGGCGGCCCATCTCGAGCAGCATGCCGCCGGCGTCGACGTGCACGGGCACGAACGTCGGATCGAGCTCGAGGGCTCGATCGAATTCAGTGAGCGCCTCCTGCCGTCGCCCCAAGGCCCGCAAAGCGCTGCCAAGATTGTAGTGAAAAGCTGCCGGCCGCGGGTCGAGCGCTATCGCCCGTCGCAAATAGGGCAACGCTTCCAGCGCGCGGCCGGACTGGAAATAGGCCCGGCCAATGTCGTTCTCGATCGTGGCGTTATCGGGATTGAGTTCCTGCGCGCGCCGAAAATGGACTAACGCCTCCTCCTGTTTTCCTTCCTGAGAGAGGATTACGCCGTAAGCGGTCTGCGCCATCCACGAGTCGGGGTCTTTCTGAAGCGCATCGGTCCAAAGCGCCTCTGAATCGCGATAGATCCCAGCCTGTTTCCAAGTGAGGAAAGCGAGCAGGGCGAGAACAGCCACCGGGAAAGCGCGCGGCAAGCGGTTCAGCAGGACTGCGGCCGGAACGGTCAGACCCAGGCTGGCCAGATACTGGAAATGGTCGGCCACATAGGAAAATCGGAAGGGATAGACGTTTAAAAAACCGAGAGCAGGAAAGAGCGTGCTGACAAAAAACAGGGCCGCCACCAATGGCCCGCGTCCGATTCGGCCGCGGAAGCGCCAAAGCAGGGCGATGAGCGCGATTGCCGCCAGAGGGAAGAGCCATTGCCAGGCCAGCCGGGCGTCGATTTCCCAGCGCGGATAAGCGAACGCGAGCCCGGCCGGCCATAATATCTTGCCGGCATAAAACCAGAGCGCCCGTCCTGCAACCAGGAACCGCTGCGGCAGGCTGAGCGAGAAATCCGCGCCCAGCGCCCCGACATGGTGTAGCTCCATCCAGGCGGTAAAGAGGCCGAACGCCGCACCCGTTCCAAAAAACGGGAGCAAGGGAAAAACGTCCCGCCATTGTAAACGGCCCGTCTTCCACCATCGCACCAGCAGGAGTGCGACCGGCAGCGAACACGCCACCGTCTTGCTCCAGAGCGCGCACAGAAAAAGAAACAGCGACGCGGCGTAAAGCAAAATGCGCGACTTGCCCGGCGTCGATGCGTCGCGCGCGGCGGAGTATCGAAGGTAGGCCAGGGCCGAGGCAAAATAGAAGACGGCCGAGAGGACATTCTTCCGTTCCGTGATCCACGCGACCGACTCCACTTCGACCGGGTGCAAGGCGAAAACCGCCGCAGCCAGCCACGCGCCAGGAACCCGCAGAAATAACAACACGCGCCAAAGCAAAACGGCAGCGATTCCGTGCAGCGAAATATTGACCAGGTGATACCCGAGCGAACGGAGTCCCCAAAGGTGATATTCCAGCCAGAAGCTGGTGTGCACGAGCGGGTAATATTGCGGTGTCGCGCTCGGTTCGAACCAGATGCGCCAGAGCCCATGCAGATCGCGGAGCGTCGGGTTGCGGGTGACGTGAAAGTCGTCGTCCCAAATATAGCCCGCGTTCCAAGCCTGCTGGTAAACGAGGAGCACGGCCAGCACGAGCAAGCCGGCGAACAGCCAGTCCCGCCGCGGCCAACGCGAACGATTCATCTGGAAACGGTGCACTAACCGATCAACCGTGCGTGTTCCTCCAGCAAAAACCGGTAGGTCATGCCGGCCACGTAATCACAAACCGCGCGACGAAATCCTTCCTGTTCCACGCGGCGAGTCGCCTGGTCACCTGACTGATCGGGCGGTTTCACCGGAGTCAACACGTGAATCGTGCAAGGTACGCGGCGCATCGGTGGCGGCGCTCCTAGTGCCGGAAGTGCCGCACGCCTGTAAAGATCATCGCCAGGTCGCGCTCGTCGGCAGCGGCGATGACTTCGGCGTCGCGTACAGAGCCGCCCGGCTGAATCGCGGCGGTCGCGCCGGAATCGGCAGCGGCAATCAGGCCGTCGGGAAACGGGAAAAATGCGTCGCTCGCGACGGCACTTCCCTTGAGCGACAAGCCTGCTTCCAGCGCTTTCCAAACCGCGATGCGCGAGGCGTCGACGCGCGACATCTGGCCGGCGCCGATGCCAAGGGTGCGATCTGCGCTCGCGTAAACGATGGCATTCGATTTCACGTGCTTGACCACGCGCCAGCCGAATTGCATCGCGGCTGTCTCCTGCCGGGTCGGCGGACGTTTCGTGACCACTTTGGTCTCCAGATCCGTCAGGGCCTCGGAATCCTTTTGTTGCACGAGCAAACCGCCGCGAACGGAACGCAGATCCAGTTCTACCTTTTCGTCAGGCGGCGGCGGCTGGAGCGCGCGCATCAGGCGCAGGTTCTTCTTTTTCTGAAGAACGGCGCGGGCGTCGGACTCGAACTCGGGCGCGATGATGACCTCGCTGAAAATTTCGCTGATTGCTTTCGCGACCGCAAGATTGAGGGGACGATTGCAGACGATGATGCCGCCGAAGGGCGCCTGCTTGTCGGTCGCGAAGGCTTTCAACCAGGCTGCGCGCAGGTCGGGGTCGCTCCCCACCCCACAGGGATTGGTGTGCTTCAGAATCGCGACCGTCGGCTCGGAAAATTCATCGATCAGGTCAGCCGCGGCGCTGATGTCGAGCAGATTGTTAAAGGAAAGCTCCTTGCCGTGCAGTTTCTCGAAATGTTCCCCGAAATTTCCGTAGAGCGCGGCTTTCTGGTGCGGGTTTTCGCCGTAACGCAACCGGCTGACGAGCGGCAGCGAGATGGAAAACGAGGTCTCGGTTTTCTGTTTCGCGTTCAGGAAAGTCGCGATCGCGCGGTCGTAATCGGAGGTCGTGATGAAAGCCTTGATCGCGAGACGTTCGCGCAGCTTGAGCGTGGTCTCGCCCTCGCGGTCGCGCATTTCCTCCAAGACAGCCGCGTAATCCGCCGGGTCGACCACGATCGTAACCGACTGATAATTCTTCGAGGCGCTGCGCAACATGGCGGCCCCGCCGATATCGATTTGTTCGATCGCCTCGGCCAGTTTCACACCCGGCTTTGCGATCGTGGCCTCAAACGGGTAGAGATTCGCCACCAGCAGATCGATCGGCTCGATCCCGTGCGCGCGCGCCGCCGCTTCGTGTTCCTTGTTCCCGCGCAGGAAGAGAAGCGCGCCATGCACCTTGGGGTGGAGCGTTTTCACCCGGCCATCGAGGATTTCCGGAAACCCGGTAAGACTGGAAACGTCGCGCGCCTTAACCCCTTCCTGGCGCAGCAGGCTGGCGGTGCCGCCGGTCGAAAGGATCTCGACTCCCATCTTCTCGAGCCTGCGGGCGAAATCGGCCAGACCGGTTTTGTCGGAGACGGAAATGAGAGCGCGTTTGATTTTCATGAAGATTTTCGCTGTACGAGAAGGCAGGCAACGGCATACATGATGAGGCCAAAGACGAGCGACAACCCAATGGAGAGCGCGAAGCTGGGCAGGTTAAGCACGCCCGGGTCGGTCGCGTAAAGGGCGCGCCGGACGGCAGCGACGCCATAGGTGACGGGGTTGATGCGCACCAGCCAAAAAATCCAGGAGTGCGGGTTGGTCGCGGGAAAGAGCGCGCCAGACATGAGCCAGAGCGGAATGAGAAAGACGTTCATGATGGCGTGAAAACCCTGGGTCGATTCCATCGGCCAGGCGACGAGAAAACCAAGACCGGTTAGACCAAAGCCGACGACGAAAAGCGTGCCGAGACAAACCAGGAGTCGCTCAGGCGTGATGTGAATACCGGCAAAAGGCGCGAGCAGAAGAAAGATCAATCCCTGCAAAAGCGCGAGGGTGGTGCCGCCGAGAATCTTTCCGCAAACGATGCTCCCGGGTGAGATAGGTGCGACCAGGACCGACTGAAGAAAACCTTCACGCCGATCTTCAATAATCGAGATGGTCGAAAAGATGGCGGTGAAAAGCATGATGAGGATGAGCGTGCCCGGATAAAAATATTCGAGGTAGCTGGCACCGGCAGGCGACGAGCCGGCGCGAAACGACGGTCCGATCCCCGAGCCGATAAGAAACCAAAAAACGAGCGGGGTAAGGAGCGCGCCGACGATCCGGTTGCGCTGCCGGTAGAAGCGGACGATCTCGCGCTGCCAGAGGGTCGCGGTGGGTAAAAAGAAAAAGCCGGAGCGTTTCCCTCCGGCACTGACGGCCGCTGCGCTCATTTCGGCCTAACGATCAAGCAGGATGTGTTTCGCCGCCGGATACAGGACCGGGCAGCAGCCGATCGTTTCGCAGAAGGCTTTGCTGAAATGGCTCAGGCTGGAGTAACCGACTTCGGTCGCGGCCTCGGTCACGTTGTGGCGGCCGCTGCGCAGCAGCTCGGCGGCGCGTTCCATGCGCGCGTTGCGCAGAAACTGCGGAATCGTCAGGCCAACTTCCCGGGAAAAAATTCGGCTGAGGTAAAACGGACTGCACCCGACTTCCTGCCCAAGCATTTCCAGCGTCGGCGGGTTGGCCAGGTCGCGCCGCAGCAGTTCCTTGGTTCGCATCACGCGATCGCGCGCCACTCGTTTCTGCCGCATGCAAAAGAATTCCGGATCCTTCGGCTCAAATAGAAAGTGCGACATCAGCTCAAGCGCCTTGCTCTGATACCAGAGAATGCGGGCCGCCTTCGGCACCGGCGGTTCGGCCAGGCTGGCCACGATCGCACGCTGCTCGGCCGACATCGGTTGCGGCGTCGAGACGACGCTTTGTTCATGGCGCGGGAAAATCACCTCGCGCATGGCCGGCGCCAGCTCGCTCTCCGACGACGCGACCTGCTTTTGCAGGTGTTCTCGCGAATATTCGAGGGTGACAAAACGGTGATGATCGTGCGCCTGCCGCGTCGCGCGCAGCGGCTCGTCAGCAATCGCGTAATAGCCGGAGCAGCTCGGACCGTAATCGTGGGTTGAGTTGCCGCGCCCGATCGCGCCCCGGCCGTCCAGATTGAGACAAAACTCGATGCTGCGCGGACGGAAACTTTCCGCCCAATCAACCGGCTGGCTGGTGGTGAAGTCGTGCCATTCAATGCAAATCCCCATCTCTTCAAAGCTGCCATAGAGCCGTTGCCAGCCGTGGCTCACGTTTGTCCAGGCCGCATGAATCGGGAGTTCACCTTTCATTGCCGTTATTTTCGGGTGCACGCCGTGGAATGCAAGACTGGTCTCTCGCGGTCCTTCCACCGCCCTCATTGGTCTTTGAAAAAATCGATGAAGGAACGGCGCACCTTGTAAAAGGTTCGCTTCACGTCGTCGCGCACTTCATGAAAAGCCCGCTTGATCCGCCGCTCGACCACGTTCTGGTCGCGATCGTCGCCTTCGTCCGCGTTCTCGCGATCCGACCCGTCACTTTGTTCTTCCGTCATCGCCGTCTGGTCGCCGCCCGCGAAGAGACCCTCGGTGCGCGTGACCGTGCCGTGGTTCGCGCCGATGAAAATTTTGCCGGCCGGCTCGCCGTTCTGCCGTTGCAGAGCCACCATCCAGATGGGATTGCCGCGTTCGTCGCTCCGCAGGGTGTAGTCGGCGGTGGCAAAGTTGATCTGCGACTTGCCGGCTGTCTGCTGCGCGAGAGTAAAGGCGCCACTCGAATCGAGATTCAGTTTTGCCGTGTCGATGACTGGGCCTAACGATTTTTCGACCGAAGAACGCAGCGGTGTGCGTTCAGAAGCGATTTTGCCATTGCTTACCTCGACCTCGCGCACTCCCCCGCGCGCCCGCGCATCATCGATCAAAATCGTCCAGGTCGCCGGCTGCGGATCTCCATTCGTTCCGCTGACCGAGATGACGTGATTGACGTACTCGCGTTTCAACTGCGTGCCAACGGTTCGCATGGCTTCGTAGGCGGTAGGCCGTTCCTGGGCCAGGACCGGCGTGGCGAATATCAGCAGCGCGATGAGCGATTTGCACATCCGAAAATAGTGCATGCCTGATCAGGGATTGCCAGCGCCGATCGATGGCAGCGCAGCCTTCCGGCCGGGGCGAGACTTGTTCGATAGAGATAGACTTAGTCGGCGACGCGACTGTGTCGAGGCCAGATCCAGCCGGGCAGGCACGCCCAAATCCCAACTCCGGCTCGACGGAGTCTCACGCCACCAAACGACCCTGGATCTCAACTCCGGAAAGCGGAAACTCATTGAAAGACGACCTGAAATTCGCCAGCTTGGCGGAGAGAAGAGCGCGCCCGATTGCTCAGGCGCGCTCGGGGGCGATGAAGAAAGCGAAGAAGAAAATCGAGTTCTCCAGTCATACCGGCAATCTCGCCCTGATGCGCAGCTGCGTGCGCCGCTTTCTGGAAGCGTTTCCGTTTACCGAACGCCAGCGCACCCTCATGGTGCTTGGGGTGGACGAGGCTTGCACCAACATCATCCGGCATGCCTACCACCTGCGGGACGACCAGCTCATCTCGCTCTCGCTGGAGGAGAAAGGCGACTGCGTTTGCCTGCGTCTGCGGGATTACGGTCAACAGCCGAAACCGAATTCGATGAAGGACCGGCCGCGGGATTTGATCAAGCCGGGCGGGCTCGGTCTGCACCTGATCCGCAACGCCTTTGACCAGGTCGACTACGTTCTGCGCAGGCGTGGAACCGAATTGGTGCTGACGAAAAATCTGTAACACAGCGATCTCGATTGTCTCGTCGCGCGGGCATCTCGCCCGGTCGCGGCTGCCCGCCCGATCCGCAGGTGCGGGACTGGCAGCCTGTGTTACGATCGAACGATGACTCCACCTCCACCCGATCCGGCCTTCGAGATTTCGCTGCGACCGCCGATGTTCAGCGAGTTCACCGGCCAGGTGAAGGTCTGTGAACGAATCGAGCTGCTGGTGGAGGCGGCGAAGAAACGGGGCGACGTGCTCGAGCACATTCTGCTGAGCGGCCCGCCTGGACTGGGAAAGACCACGCTCGCGCATATCGTGGCCAATGCGATGGGAGTGAACATCAAAAACACCAGTGGACCGGTGATCGAAAAAGCGGGAGAACTCGCCGGGCTGCTCACGAGCTTGGAAAAGGGCGACGTCCTTTTCATCGACGAGATCCACCGGCTCCAGCCGGCGATCGAGGAGTATCTTTATCCCGCGATGGAGGACTACAAACTCGACATCATCATCGACCAGGGGCCGCAGGCGCGCAGCCTGCAATTGCGCCTGCCCAAGTTCACCCTCATCGGTGCGACCACCCGCTCGGGCCTGTTGAGCGCGCCACTACGTTCGCGCTTCGGAATGACCGCGCGGCTCGATTATTATGGCGCCGAGGAAATGCAGAAGATCATCCTGCGCAGTGCGGGCCTCTTGAATGTCGAGATTGATCCTGCCGGCGCGGCCGAGATCGCGACCCGCACCCGCGGCACACCGCGTACGGCCAATAATCTCCTGCGCTGGGTGCGCGATTACGTGCAGGTCAAGGCCGACGGAATAATTACGGCGGAGT
>JBOHXL010000061.1:0-21944 GCA_050736975.1 Chthoniobacterales bacterium
GTAGCCGTCGCCCTGTGGGCGACGCGAGAGCGGCTGCCCAATTGCCCCTTGCAGTGCGCAAACCCACGCTTCGCACAGCGAAGCGGCTACAATCTCCGCAAGGTCATGACACGCTCTAGCCGCAATCCATACCCCTCGTGAGCATCCGAAATAGCGCGGCCGCGTTTCATCATTTGAATAGATATCGGCCCGAGCCTGTCGAACTGAGACGAGGCAAAATCATGAAAAAACTATTACTCCTGACACTTGTTCTCTCACTCTCGCTGGCCCAGGTCATGAGAGCCGATAACGACAATGAGACAAAGAAGCGCAGGCGCGCGGCCCAAGCCGCGCAAAGCCATCCCGGGCAATCCGCGAGACCCGCGCGACCGGCGGTGCACCAGCCGGCGGCAAGGCCGAGGCCATATCAGGCACAACAGTTCGTGACGCCCACGCAACGCGGCGTGTCACGCGTCCAGCCATCCCGCCAGGTCACGACCCGAAATCACAATATCCAGAGCAACCGCTCCAATGTGAGCGTGGCGCGGCAACCAAATCGGGGCAACCGCAATTTCAATCGCAACAGTTTCTCCATCGCGCGCAGCCACGTCATCCGCGTGTCGCACGACCGCACTTGGTGGAGGGCGCGTTATAATACCACCTTTGTCCTCTTCGGCGGCGGCTACTATTATTGGTGGAACAACTATTGGTATCCGGCTTTCGGCTATAGCCCGATTTACAACACCTACGCCTACGACGAACCGATCTACGGCTATAATAATCTGGCGCCCGGCCAGGTGATCGAAAACGTTCAGATCGCCCTTCGTGACCAGGGATACAATCCCGGCGCGATCGACGGCGATCTAGGTCCCCAGACCCGCGCGGCGCTCGCCGACTACCAGCGCGACCAGGGCCTCGTCGTCACTTCCGCGATCGACGAGCCCACTCTCGTAACGCTCGGTTTGGCCTAACGAAAAGTCAGCGACAAGAATCGCCGCGCGGAGACTATGATCCCGCGCGGCATTTTGCTTTGCAGAATGTTGGAGCCGCCCGGGCGCGGCGCTGCTTGCCCGCGCGCCTCCCCCTTGCAGCCACCAATGAGTTGGCCAATGCTGCAACCCGATGCCGCACCCACAGCTTGTCGCGCGCGATTTGCGCCGCTCCTTCCAGATCGGTCCCCGCCGGATTGAAGTGTTGTGCGGAGTTTCCCTCGAGGTGGAGCGGGGTGAGCGCATTTTCCTTTGTGGCGCCTCGGGCGCGGGCAAGACGACGCTCCTTTACACGCTTGCCGGGCTGGAGCGGCCGGAGTCGGGCGAGGTGGAATTCGAGGGCCGCAGGTTGTATCGCGCCGGTGAATCGGCGCTCGCCCGGTTGCGCAACCAGAAGATGGGTTTCGTATTCCAAGGCTACTTTTTGCTCCCGGAATTGACTGCGCTGGAGAATGTCATGCTCCCGGGAATGATCGGGCGTCGCGCGACACGAGAAGCCTGCGCCAAAAGTCTCGCCGCGGTCGGCCTGGGCGAGCGGGAAAATCACCTCCCGCCGGAACTTTCCGGCGGCGAACAGCAGCGGGTCGCGATTGCCCGCGCCCTAACGAATGACCCCGACATCATTTTTGCCGATGAGCCGACCGGTAATCTCGATTCCAGGACGGGCGACGCGATCATGGATCTGCTCCTTGGCCTGGCGCACGAGCGCAACAAGACGCTCGTCGTCGTGACCCACGACCAACAGCTCGCGCAGCGCGGTGACCGCACCCTGCGGATCGTTGACGGGTTGCTGGCCTAGATTCGTTAGGCAGGCGCGGACGCTTCGCCCTTGTCCAAATCCGTCCACCCTTCCATCCCAGCGATGCTTGCAGCTTGTTGCCTGGCGTCGGCGAGAGGCAGCCCGTAAACTTATCGCGGGAAGCAATCCGAGTTCGGCGGAGAAGTCTCCGCTTGAATTGCGCTTTGAACCACGGGAAGATTTTCCATGCTAACCAAAGACGTTGAAGCTGCGGCCGTCGCCGCGCCCCCGCTAAAATCCGATTCCGCGCGGAAGGCTGCGGCCAAACCTGCGGTCGCGAAATCGCTCCAGATCTATATCGACGGAGAGTTTTTCGATCAGGCAGAGGCCAAGGTCTCGGTCTTCGATCATGGCCTTCTCTACGGCGACGGCGTTTTTGAGGGCATCCGTTTTTACAATGGCCGGGTCTTTCGAATGGAGGCGCACATGGACCGGCTCTGGGAATCGAGCCGCTCCATTTGTCTCGAGATACCGATCTCGCGCCAGGAGATGGATGAAGCGCTGCTCGAGACCATCCGGCAAAACAATCTGCACGAAGGTTACGTGCGGCTGATCGTGACCCGCGGCGTGGGCAATCTTGGTCTCAACCCCGTGCAGTGTAAGCGGCCGAGCATTATTATCATTGCGTCGACCATCTCGCTTTACCCGGAGGAAATTTATCGACGCGGCCTGACGGTGGTGACAGTGCCGACCCGCCGGATGGGAGCGGCGGCCTTGAATCCTGCGATCAAGTCGCTGAACTATCTCAATAATGTCCTCGCCCGGATCGAGGCGAACCTCGCGAACGCGGATGAAGCGCTGATGTTAAACGACGCCGGCAATATCGCCGAATGCACGGCCGATAATGTTTTTATCGTGAAGCGCGGCCAGATAATGACGCCGCCGATCAGCGCCGGTGCCTTGCGCGGCATCACACGCGGAGTGGTGTTCGACATCGCGGCCGAGCTCGACATCAAGATCTCCGAGCCGGAACTGACCCGGCACGATCTCTACATCGCGGACGAAGCATTTCTCACCGGGACCGCGGCTGAGGTCATTCCGATGATCAAGGTCGACGGCCGCATGATCGGGGATGGAAAACCGGGCCCGATCACGAAGCGCACGATCGCGCGTTTCCGAGAGTTGACCCGGGAAACCGGGACACCGATTTTTCGGGTGTGACCAAAGGCGCGGCGCAACGGAGAGGAGAGGGCAGGGGCGCAGACTGCCCATTGAATCTTTTCGCCAATTTGTGGTCTAATTGAACAGCCATGTTGTGCGACGTGTGTAAGTGCAATGATGCGTCCGTTTTTCTGACGCAGATTCTGGAGGGCAAAATGCAGAAGGTGAACCTCTGCGATGCCTGTTCCAAAGAGAAGGGCGTCCAGGATCCAACCGGCTTCGCGCTCGCCGACCTGTTGTTAGGCATCGGCGCCGCGGAGGAGATTGAAAAGGGAGCAACGAGCCAGAAGTGTCCGGTCTGCGGCTTTACCCAGGCTGATTTCAAGAAGACCGGCCGGCTCGGTTGCAGTGCATGTTATCAAACCTTTGCCGAAGGCTTGGAGTCCCTCCTCAAGGCGATGCACAAGGGAACGGAGCACGTCGGCAAACTACCGGAGCGCGCCGCCCGGCAAATGAAGTTGGGCGACAAAATGCGGACCCTGAACAACCACCTTGAAAAAGCGGTCGCGGAAGAAAATTACGAGACCGCGGCCAGCTTGCGCGATCAGATCAAGCAACTCGAACACGAGATGTCGAACTAACCATGAAATTTTCCCAGGTCATGTCGAGTGGGGGAGAATGGCTCCGCGGAGAAGGCCCACACCACCAGATCGTGGTGAGCAGCCGGGTGCGGCTCGCACGTAACCTGCGCCATCGCGCCTTTCCGGGCTGGGCGAAAAAGGCCGAGCGCGGCCAGGTGCTCGATCTGATCAGGCCGCACGTCGAAGAGCTGACGGAAATGCAGGACTCGTTTTCGGAATTGCTCCAGGATCTTTCCGCGCTCGAAAAGCAGGTGCTGGTCGAGCGTCATCTCATTAGCCGCGAGCACGCCGCCAAGGGTGTGGGCAGCGGGGTGGTCATGAATCGCAAGCAGACCCTCAGCATCATGATCAACGAGGAGGATCATCTGCGGATGCAGTCGATCCGGTCCGGACTGCAATTGAAGAATGCCTTTAAATTGGTCGACAAGGTGGACAGCACCCTGGAGAGCAAGCTCGACATTGCCTACGACCAGAAGCTCGGTTACCTGACGGCCTGCCCGACCAATGTCGGCACGGGCATGCGCGCCTCCGCCATGCTCCATTTGCCGGGACTGGTCTTGAGCGATCTGATCAACCAGGTGATCCAGGCGGTGAACAAAATCGGGCTCGCGGTGCGCGGACTCTACGGCGAAGGCACCGAGGCGATGGGCAACCTTTTCCAAATCTCGAACCAGACCACGCTGGGCGAAAAGGAGGACGAAATTATCGCTCGCCTAACGAAAGTGATCGAAACAATCATCGAGAAGGAACACGACGCCCGCCAGATGTTGATCCAGAAAAAGCCCGACACGCTCTGGGACCAGATCGGCCGGGCATACGGCGTGCTCACTTATGCGCATGCCATGACCTCGAAGGAGGCGCTCAATTTGCTTTCCGTCATGAAACTCGGCGTGGACCTCGGTGCGTTCCCGGAAGATCGGCGTTTGCCGGTCGACGAGCTCTTCATCGAAACGCAGCCGGCGCACCTGCAAAAGACCTCGCAACAGAAACTCAATGCCGAAGAACGCGACTTCCTGCGCGCCGAAATCATCCGCGGTCGTTTGAAACTCTTTCCCAAACCTGATATGGGTAAAGTGGCGCGGGAGCCCGACGGCAACACGCCCTCCGAGCCCAACCATAATGAATAATTTTACTCCTCGGGCGCAGCAGGTCCTCGCGCTCGCCCGCAAAGAAGCGGATCGCTTCAATCATAATTACGTCGGGACCGAGCATCTTCTGCTCGGGCTGATCAAGCTCGGCCAGGGTGTCGCGGTCAACGTGCTGCAAAAGATGGGGCTCGACCTCGAGACGGTCCGGATGGAAGTCGAGAAGCAGGTCGGCTCCGGCCCGGAAACGAAAATGGTCGGCAACATTCCCTACACCCCGAGGGTGAAAAAAGTCCTCGCGCTCGCCGGCAAGGAAGCGCGCGCGCTCAATCATTCCTATGTCGGGACCGAGCACATTTTGCTGGGTTTACTGCGCGAAGGGGAAGGCGTTGCCGCCCGGGTCTTGAAGAGTCTCGAAGTCGATATCGAGCGGACCCGCAACGAAATCCTGAAGGAACTTGATCCGAATTTCACTCCGCCGGAAAACGATCCGGAGTTGGGGGCGACGGGCGAGGCTTCGAAGAAGGACGTCAAAACACCGGCCCTGCGCGCCTTCGGTCGCGATCTGACCGACCTGGCGAAAAAAGGCGATCTTGATCCGGTGATTGGCCGGCATAACGAAATCGAACGCGTCATCCAGGTGCTCTGCCGTCGCACGAAAAACAATCCGGTCCTGTTAGGAGAAGCCGGTGTCGGTAAGACCGCGATCGTCGAGGGCCTTGCCCAGGAGATTGCGAATGGCAACGTGCCGGAACTTTTGCGGGACAAGAAAGTCGTCACTCTCGACCTCGCTCTCATGGTGGCGGGGACGAAATATCGCGGACAATTCGAAGAGCGCATCAAGGCGGTGATGGACGAGATTCGCCGCTCCAAGAACGTCATCCTTTTCATCGACGAGCTGCACACCATCGTCGGCGCCGGTTCCGCGGAAGGCGCGATGGACGCTTCCAACATCATCAAGCCGGCCCTCAGTCGCGGCGAGCTTCAGTGTGTCGGTGCAACTACGCTGAACGAATACCGCAAATACATCGAGAAGGACGCGGCCCTGGAGCGGCGCTTCCAGACTGTCAAAGTCGAAGCGCCGACGATCGATGAAGCGATCCTGATTTTGAAGGGGTTGCGCCCGAAGTACGAAGCGCACCACAAAGCGAAGTTGACCGACGAAGCGCTCGAACAGGCAGTCAAGCTTTCCGAGCGTTATATCACCGGCCGTTTCCTGCCCGACAAAGCGATCGATGTGATGGATGAAGCCGGCGCCCGCGCCCGGATCAACGCCATGACGCGTCCGCCGGACGTGAAGGAAATCGAGAAAGAGATCGAGGAAATTCGGATCGACAAGGAAGCCGCGATCAAGGCGCAGGATTTCGAAAAAGCCGCCGCCCTGCGCGACAAGGAAAAGCAGGCGAAAGAAAAACTCGAGCGCATTCTGACTGAATGGCGCGAACAGCGCGAAGAAAAAGAAGTGCTCGTGACCGCCGAGGACATGATGCACATCATTTCCAAGGTGACGGGCGTGCCGCTCCAGAAAATGGAGCAAAAGGAGACCGCGAAATTGCTCGCGATGGAAACCGACATCAAACAGCGCGTCATTGGCCAGGACGAAGCCGTTGGCGCGATCAGCAAGGCGTTGCGCCGTTCCCGGGCCGATCTGAAAGATCCGCGCCGCCCAATCGGTTCTTTCGTTTTCCTCGGCCCGACCGGTGTCGGCAAGACCTTCCTCGCTCGCACCCTGGCCGAATTCATGTTTGGCGACTCCGACGCGCTCATCCAGATCGACATGTCGGAGTACATGGAAAAATTCACCGCCTCGCGTTTGATCGGCTCGCCCCCGGGTTACGTTGGTTACGAGGAGGGCGGTCAGCTTTCCGAAGCGGTGCGGCGGCGGCCCTACTCGGTTGTCCTCTTCGACGAAATCGAAAAAGCGCACCCCGACGTGATGCACCTTTTGCTCCAGATCCTGGAGGAGGGAAAAATCACCGACTCGTTAGGCCGGAAGATCGATTTCCGCAACACGATCATTATCATGACCTCGAACGTCGGCGCCGAGCTGATCAAGCGGCAGACGACAATGGGCTTCGGCGCGCCACGCGACGAGGCGAACTACGACGTGATGCGCGATAAGATTCTCGAGGAAACGAAGCGCGTCTTTAAGCCGGAGTTCCTCAACCGGCTCGATGAGATCATCGTCTTCCACACCTTGGAGAAACCGGATCTGATGAAGATCGTCGACCTCGAAGTGAACAAAGTGAAGCGCCGTTTGCAGTTGAAGGAGATCGAGATTTCGCTCGATCAGTCGGCGCACGAGTTCGTGATCGAGAAAGGCTACGATCCGACCTACGGGGCGCGGCCGATGCGTCGCGCGGTGGAGCGTTACCTGGAGGATCCGCTGGCCGAAGAGCTGCTCCGCGGGAGCGTGAAAGGCGGCGACAGCGTGCAGGTGACGGTGGAAAACGGGAAGCTCGCCTTCAAGGTCGCCGAGCCGCACGACAACGCCGCGGCCAGCGCGTAACACAGGCTTCTGGCCTGGGTCAGGCCCGGGGATGCGCTGAGGCATAGGCCTTCTTCAGCCGCTCGGTCGTGACGTGGGTGTAGATCTGCGTCGTGGAAAGACTGGCGTGGCCTAACAATGCCTGGACGCTTCGCAGGTCCGCCCCATTATCGAGCAGGTGGGTCGCGAAACTGTGCCGCAGTTTGTGCGGGCTGAGCGCGATCGGGATCGAGGTTTGCCGGAGATAGCGTTTCAAAATCAACCAGATCGAGCGCGGCGAAATTCTCCGGCGCGCTTTGTTTAGAAAAAGGGGCCCGCTGTGCACATTGGCCGCCGCCCGATAACGCGAGACGGCTTGCAAGGCCGGCGCGCCAACCGGGCAGACGCGTTCCTTTCGGCCTTTTCCCATGACGCGGACCGACTCGGTGTAAAGGTCGAGATCATTCACATCGAGCGACGCCAGTTCCGCGAGGCGCAGGCCGCTGCTGTAAAAAACTTCCATGATTGCGACGTCGCGTTGCGGCATCCAGACGGGCGCGCTTTTCGCCTTCTTCATCTGGAGCGGCGCGCCGAGCAGCTCGTTGATTTGTGACTGAGTCAGGACGAGCGGCAACTTCTTCTCCATCTTGGGCAGTTGCACTTCGCGCACCGGATCTTTTGTCACGCGATTTCGCGCCAGGAGAAAACGGTAGAAACTGCGCAGCGCGGAGAATTGCAACCGAATGTAGGAGCGCGCCTGGTTTCGTTTCATCAAATCGAAGAGATAATCGCGAAAGTGCTGTGGCCGGCATTGCCGCCAATCCGGCGCCTGCTCCGGCGCGCGGAAATCGCGCAGCGCGTCTCGATAAATGCGCAGGGTGCGGGGCGACGCGTTGCGCTCGATCTCGAGGAAGCCGAGAAATTCCTCGACCAGCCGGTCCTTCGCCGGCCGTGTATTCGTTAGGGCGGGAGCGGCCTGCTCTCTACTCCGGCTTCTCGATTTGATAGCGGTTCTCACTCCTGCCAGCGATTTGGCTTTTGAAGATTGGCGCTGGATGGGTCGAGATCAGCTCATAGCCCTTCAGGACAAACTCCGGATAAATGCCGTTGCTCGCCGGCTCGTAAACTTTCTCCCCACTGAAGTAGCCATAGAGCTTGTACTCATAATTGTTATCGAAGCCGAAGTTCAGCTGCTCGCGGTCGGGCGCGAGCTTCTGGTTTTCGTTCAACATCACGAGCTGCGCGGTACTCCAGGGCTGGCCGGGCTGGCGGACGTAACCCCAAAAATGATAGTCCGGTTTAAAATAGCGGCGTCCGATAAAGTAATTGCCCGGCGGTTCCGATTGAATCTGGGCCGCCATCGCGAGCCGCGCCTGCATGGCCTCCTGTGTCGTTGCGCAGCCGCCGAGGAAAAATAGGCTAACGAAAAGCCAGAGATAATTGAGCGAGCGAAATTTCATTGGGCGATGCGGACGGATTCATCTATCGCAGCTTGCGGTCTCCTGCAATGCGGCCGGGTTTTCAATTCCCCTTTTGCATCGCCCAAGCCTGCTGGTTAAACTCCCGCACCCACCATGATCGAATTGGAAACTTACGCTGCCGGGGTGCGCGACCGGAACAGGATTCTCGAACCGAGTCCTGGTCTCGAAGCCGGCCCTGGACTTCGTTACAAGGTCGATAGCGATCACGAGATTGTTTGTCTGGAGCTGGACGATCCGACGATCACCTTTTGCGAGATTCGCGGTATCTTCAGCGATCCTGGTCTGGAGGTCCGTTTCGCGGGCGCGATTCCACCGAAGCCCTCAGGTGCCTGATCCGGCGGGCGCCGCATGCCGCGCTCGCGATCGAAAACCATGTTGGTCCGTTTCTTTACCCGCATCGGCGCAGTTGTTCTGGCGCTTTTCATTTATCTGGGGGAGCTCGTCGTGCTCGCAGCGGAGACGATGCGATCCGCGCTCACGCATCGCCTGCGCTGGCGTCTCTTCCTGCGGCAAATGGTCGATATCGGTTTGCTTTCTCAGATCGTCGTGGTCATCACCGGCGGATTTACCGGTGCGGTTTTCGCCGCCCAGACCTATTTTCAGTTCAACAAACTCGGGGTCGCTTCCGGGGTCGGCGCAGTGGTTTCGGCCGCGCTCTTTCGCGAACTCGGTCCGGTCCTGACCGGTCTGATGGTGACCGGCCGGGTCGGGGCCGCGATGTCGGCGGAAATCGGGACGATGAAAGTGACCGAACAAATCGATGCGCTGCGCGCGCTCGCGGTCCATCCGGTCGACTATCTCGTCGTGCCGCGCATGCTTGCGATGATGATATCGATGCCTTTGCTCGTCGCGGAATGCATCGGTTTCGGGCTGGTCGCGGCCTACTTTGTTTCGGTCAACCTGCTCGACATCAGCGGGCCTTATTATGTCGCGAATATGGTGCGCTGGACGATGATGCGCGACATCATCATGGGCCTGACGAAAGGCTTTTGTTTTGCGCTCCTGATCGTGTTCATCAGCTGCCACAAGGGCCTGACGAGCCGCGAAGGCGCGGTCGGTGTTGGACGGGCGACAACCGAGGCGGTGGTCAACGCGTCGCTTGCGATTTTGATCTCGAATTTCTTCCTCACCATGTTGTTAAACATCATTTTCCCGGCCGGTTGGCAATGAGCGGGAGAAGTTGAGAGTTGAAGGTTGAGAGTTGAGAGAAAGAGATGAGAGACGCACCAACAGTGGGAGAAACGCCGCCCGGAGGCTCTTCCTCTCTCAATTCTCAACTGGAAGCTCTCGACTCTTCTTCTTCCTCCCCCATGATCGCGGTCCTTGGCGTGCACAAGCGAATCGGCCCGCAGGAGATTTTGCGCGGCGTCGATCTCAGCGTCGGGACGGGTGAGACCCTTGTCATCATCGGGCGGAGTGGCGGTGGAAAGAGCGTCCTCCTGAAAAACCTGATTGGTCTGATGCAGCCTAACGAGGGCGAAATCCGGATCGATGGCCAAAGCATCGTCGGCCTGGGTGAGCGCCAGCTCGCGGCTGTCCGGCGCAGAGTCGGCATTTTGTTCCAGGGCGGTGCGCTTTTCGATTCGATGACGGTGGAGGAGAACATTGCCTTTCCCTTGCGCGAGGCGGGTCTGCGCGATAGTCGCGTGATCGAGCGGAAAATCGCCGAGATGCTGGAAGTGATCGAGCTCGAAGGTCAGGAGAAAAAGCTGCCGGTGAACCTGAGCGGCGGAATGAAAAAACGCGTCGGCCTGGCGCGGGCGATCATCAACCAGCCCTCCTGTATTCTCTATGACGAACCGACCGCCGGGCTTGACCCAGTCGTCTCGGACAGCATCAACCGGCTAATCCGAAGGCTTCAGGAACGTTATCGGGTCACGAGCGTGGTCGTGACGCACGACATGAAAAGCGCCTTTCACGTGGGCGATCATATCGCCTATCTGCACCAGGGCCGGATTTACTTCCACGGCACTCCGGCAGAGCTTCAGGCTTCGCCGGACCCGATCATCCAGGATTTTTTGATTGGACGCTCCACCGTCCTGGACTAACGAAATGAACGAACGAGATCGTAGCTTGGAATTGAAGGTGGGGATTTTTGTCGCCGTCGGGCTGGCGATTCTCGCGGCGCTGGTGGTGGAATTCGGCCGGCTTGGCGAAGGCTTCAAAACCTATTACGCGCTCACCGTCCACTTCCAAGACGCGAGCGGTTTGCTCAAGAGCTCTGACGTGTTGTTAGGCGGGGCGAAAGTTGGCCGCGTCTCCGGGGCGCCGCGGTTGGTCGTCTCGGGGCGCGGAGTGGACGTGCCATTGCGCCTTTACGATTACGTGAAGATTCCGGTCGGGAGCAATTTCACCGTCGGCAGCACCGGTTTGCTCGGCGATCGCTTCGTCACGATCACTCCACCTGTCGGGCAACCGTCCGGCTACCTCGCGCACGATGCGCGGGTCGAAGGCACGCGCGAAAGAGGTCTCAGTGATCTCACGAAAGAAGGAGGCGCCCTGATCAAGGACTTGCGCGGCACCGTGGCAAAGATCGACACCGCGGTCGACCGCTTGAACGATCAGGCGCTTTCCAAGGCGAACATGGACCACCTGCAACAGACTTTTGACAACCTGAGCAGGACGACCGCCACGCTCTCCGAGTCGTCGAAAAAAATTGATGGCGTGATCGAAAAAGCCGACGGCACGATGAAGTCCGCGAAGGAAGCGGCGGACAAGGTGCAGCTCGCCGCGGGCGACGCGCGCAAGACCATCCAATCCGCCGGGCGGATCATGAGCGAAGCGCTTTCGGGAGATGGTTTGCTTGCGATGTTGCTCACGAACGAAGAAGTGGCTAACGATGTGCGTGCCCTTATCAGCAACCTGCGCCGCCACGGGATTCTTTTTTATCGTGACAGCGCGCCGAAAATGTCGCCGCCGCCCCGGGGTACGCCGCCGCCGCGACGGCGCAGTCGTTAGGCAAACATGACGCCGCAGCTCACCGTCAATCTTCTGCGCGGGCTCTTTGTCACCTTTTGCGGAGTGGTGGGCTCGCTGATTTCGAGCGAAGCGCAGGGCAACGCGATCCCCGGCTTGCTCCTCGGTCTCGTCTTCGGGCTCGGTCTGGTGCTGGTCGACCGCTTGCTCAAGGGGCTGTCGCTCCGCGCCTTTTCCTCCGCGACTCTTGGATTGTTGCTCGGGCTTTTCTTCGCCAACCTGCTGCTCGCCTCAGAGGTGCTGCGTTATCAATCGGAGGAGACGCAGTGGATGGTCCGCCTCGTGGTCTATTGCGCGTTTGGTTATCTCGGCACGATGCTCGCGATGCGCAGCAACCGGGATGAATTTTCTCTCATGATCCCCTATGTGCGTTTCGCTCGCGAAACGACGCAGCATGAGCCGCTCGTAATCGATACCAACGTCATTATCGACGGACGGATTGTCGACCTTTGTGCGACCGGCTTTCTCAGCCGCTCTCTGATCGTGCCGCGTTTTGTGCTGGGCGAATTGCAGCTTCTGGCCGATTCGCACGACAACATCAGGCGGGAACGCGGTCGGCGTGGGCTCGAGATTTTGAATCAACTGCAGCGCTCGCGCGAAGTGGACCTGACGGTCCACGACAGCGCAGCGGAGGAAGGCGACATGCCGGTTGATGCGCGGCTCGTGCGTGTGGCCAAGGTGCTGCAGGCACGGTTGCTGACAAACGACCATGCGCTCTGCCAGGTGGCGCGTTTGCAACAGGTGCCGGTGCTCAACCTGAATGATCTCTCACAGGCGCTGCGGCCGGTGGTCGTGCCGGGCGACGAACTCGAACTCAACCTCGTGAAAGAAGGGCGCGATCCGCATCAGGCGGTCGGCTATTTGCCGGATGGCACGATGATTGTCGTGAATCACGCCCGCCCGCATCTCGGACGTGTCGCGACCGTGGTGGTCTCAAGCGCGCTCCAGACAGCCAGCGGCCGCCTCATCTTCGCCGAATTGAAGGAAAACTCGCGCATTCGTTCGCCTCTGCAGGCGCATTCGAGCGAAGCGTAGTGTGTGCGTAGCCGCTTGGCTGCGCGCAGCGAAACCCCTCCGCACGCTGCGCTCGTGCCTCTCACAGGGAGACGGCTACGACGGGCTCAAATGCCTAACGAAGCCCGACCGCGCGCCGCACGCGCGCCATGACCTGGTCCGCAATGGCGTTCGCGCGTTTCGCGCCTTTGGCCAGGACCTCGTCGATGTAATCGGGCCGCGCGAGAATTTCATCCCGCCGTTTCCGCATCGGGGCGAAGAACTCCCATAACCGGGTCGCAAGTTGTTTCTTGTAGTCGCCGTAACCGGTCCCACCCTTTTCGAAGCTTTGACGCATCGCGGTGATCTCCTGCGGTGCGCCAACGAGGGAGTGAAGCTGAAAGATGGTCGAGGCATCAGGATCCTTCGGCGCCTCGACCGGGGTCGAATCCGTCACGATGCTCATGACACGTTTTCGCATCTCTTTTTCCTCGGCGAAAATGTCGATCGTATTGCCGTAGCTCTTGCTCATCTTCTGGCCATCGAGACCGGGGACGGTTTGGGTTTTCTCCTGAATGCGCGGCTCGGGCACCTTCAGGATTTCGCCAAAGATCTCATTCAGCTTGCTCGCGAGATCACGCGTCACCTCGACGTGTTGCTTTTGATCGCGCCCAACCGGGACGACGTCACTGTCGTAAATCAGAATGTCGGCCGCCATCAGCACCGGGTAATTGAAAAGCCCGGCGGAAGCAGGCAGACCGCGCGCGACTTTGTCCTTGTAGGAATGAGCGCGCTCCAGCAATGCCTTCGGCGTCACCGTGCTTAGGATCCAGGCCAGCTCCGTCACCTGCGGCACGTCGGATTGGCGAAAGAGCGCGGCCCGCTCCGGATCAAGCCCGCAGGCGAGGAAATCAAGCGCGACGCGGTAGGAATTTTCCCGGAGCGCCGCGGGATCTTTGAGACTCGTTAGGGCATGATAATCGGCGATGAAATAAAGCGCCTCGCCCTGCTCCTGAAGCTCGATCGCCGGGCGCATCATCCCGAAATAATTTCCGATATGGAGGATGCCGCTCGGTTGGATGCCGGAAAGTATACGCATGGTGGAGGCCGCAACGTTCAACGTTTGCCGGGAAAGCTTCAACCGTTAATGGGCGGCACTCCACCGGCTTCAACGCGCCTCGTCAGCAAAATCGATTCTTCTGGCTCTGGCTGACTCAATCCTGCTTCTACCCTCCCGGGTAACGGGATCTTGGTGGAAGGGGTTTCAAAGTGTTGTCGTGGCGGTCTGTGACCCTCGAATGATGTTAAGCCAATCGCGATCGCCACTCATAGAGCGCCGCGACGTGTGCGCGCCGACTTCCTGGACCAACGGCGGAAGCGAGTCGGTCCGTTCTATCTTTTGACCACCGACTCGGCGAAACCGGTGGTCTCGGCCATGACTTCGTCGGTCTGCGTCACTCGGACGACTTCTTCGATCGTGGTCTTGCCTTCAAGGACGCGGCGCCAGCCGTCCTGACGCAGGGTCTGCATGCCCTGGGTGATGGCGCACTGTTTCAGTTCGCCGCCATCGGCTTTTTTCATGATGAGCCGCTTCAAGGGTTCGGTGACGAGACAGATTTCGTAAATGGCGAGCCGGCCCTGATAACCGGTCTGGCGACAGTTTTCGCAACCGGTGCCGCGCTTGAAGGTCGTGCCTTTATCAAACGGGAAGCCGATCTCTTCGAGATACTCCTTTGGATAGTCGACCGCCTCGACGCAATCCAGACAGATGGTACGGACGAGGCGCTGGGCAAGGAATGCCTTTACAACTGAGGCGAGGAGGAACGGCTCCACGTCCATGTCGATGAGACGCGTAATGCCGCCGACCGCGTCGTTGGTGTGCAGGGTGCTGAAAACAAGGTGACCGGTCATGGCGGCACGGATCGCGATGTCGGCGGTCTCAACGTCGCGAATTTCTCCGACCATGACGACGTTGGGATCCTGGCGCAGGATGTGGCGCAAACCTTTGGCGAAGGTGAGATCGATCTCCGGTTTCACATCGATCTGCGACACTCCGGGCAGGCGATATTCGACCGGTTCCTCGATTGTGATGATGCGGCGTTGAACGGAATTAATGCTGCTGAGGAAACAATAGAGCGAGGTCGATTTACCAGACCCGGTCGGCCCGGTGACGAGAATGATTCCGTTAGGCTGGGCGAGAAGCGACTTCATAATCCGGGTGTGCTCCGGGCTGAGGTCGAGCCGTTCAAAGCCGAACTGCTGCTGCTGATCGCGGCTGAGCAAACGCAGACTGATGGATTCGCCATTGACGGTCGGGATGGTGGAAACGCGCACGTCGATTTTCTGGTCGGCGGATTCGAGATTGATCCGGCCATCCTGAGGGAGGCGGCGCTCGGCGATGTCCATGTGCGCCATGACTTTCAAGCGCGAGATGATGGCCGATTGCAGGACGCGCAATTGCGGCGGGACGGCGACCTCGTGCAGGATGCCGTCGATCCGATAACGAATGCGCAGGTCGTTCTCCAGCGGCTCGACGTGAATGTCAGTCGCGCGCTCGTGAATCGCTTCGCGGATGATCTGGTTGACGAACTTCACGACCGAAGCTTCGGGGTCGTCGGCGTTGAGGTCGGTACTCGTCTCAATGTCCTGGAGGGCTTCGAAAGAGCGGTTGGTTTTGAGGATTTCGTCGAACGTTTCCGCGCCAACGCCGTAGAGGGTTTTCATGGCGCGGAGGATTTGGCCGCGGGGTGCAAGGACCCACTCGGCGGGTTTGTCGAGAAGCTGCGAGGCGAGCTGGCGTCCGGTCGAGTTAAACAAATCGTAGGTTGCGAGCACGATCGACTTCTCTTTGATCTCGATCGGCAAAATCTGCTGCTGGAAAACGAACCGGCTCGGGAGCACGCCTAACGTCGCCCGTTCGATCCGCTTCGAGTCAACCGAGACGACCGGGACGTTGAAGAAATCGCCGATCGCTTTGAGGAACTTCTGCTCATCGACCTTGCCGGAGTTGAGGACTTCCTCGGTCCATGAGTTGCCATTGAGGTTGGCGGTGAGGACGGTGGCGTCTTCGCGCGACGGCACGCCACTAGCCAGAAGGATGTCGATGAGCGATTTGCTGAGGGCCGGACTCATTCTGCAATTTAAGGCAGATGCAGCGTTCTGCGAACCGAGACCGTCAAAGTGCCGGTCACGTGGAGGGCGTCGTTCTTTTGCATCCGCGCGATGGCTTCGCTCACGCGAATGGAAAAGACGCCGTCAATCGGGCCGCAATAGTAGCCATGATTGCGCAGGATAGTTTGGAGCGCGCCAACGTAAGCCGGATCTCTCGTTAGGTCGTCGCTCGACTTAAAGTAGTAGTCGAAGCGAAAGGCATGGCGTGGCGCGAAGTCGGTCGGATTAAGCCTCGGACCCTGGTGAAGCAGACCATACTCGTCGCGCGGCGCCAGTGGGTCCTTGCCGGGGTCGTAAAAAGCGTCGGATTCCGCCAGGCAGAAACCAGCGGGCAGCAGGCAAACCCAGGCGAGAACGGTAACCAAAGCGTGTTTCATTTCGCGCGGCCTACTTTGTCGGCGGTAGATCGGGTGGAGGCAATTGTTTTCCATCGGGCAAGGGAGGGCAATCGGGACAATCGTCCTGCTCCAACTCAGGGCCAAAATGGCTGTGGTCTTCGTGCTTTTGGCGAAGACGATACAGATCAAGTTTGGTCAACGTAACCTCTGGCCGCATCAGCACGATCAGTTCCGTGCGCATCTTCGTCTTACCGGTGTCACTGAACAAGGCGCCAAGCAGCGGAATACGGTTGAGGATGGGGAACCCGGTTCGATTCCGAAGCTTCGCATCCTGAATCAGACCGCCGAGGACAATGGTCGATCCGGTAGGGGCTGAGACCGTCGTTTTGATATAGCGTGTCGCGATAATGGGAATGCTGTTGCCACTCACCTGCTGGCTCCCGGACACGCTATCGAGCTTTTGCAGAATATCGAGCGAGACCTCTTTCTCCGAGTTAATCAAAGGAACAACTTCAAGCTGAAGCGCTACTTTCTTGTAGTCGATGTTCGTCTGTTGGGCGAGCCCGGTATTAATGATTCCCCCACCAGTCGAAGACGAGATCGTATTTGTCGGAACGGGAATTTCCTCTCCGGAAGCGATGATCGCTT
Source organism: Chthoniobacterales bacterium (assembly GCA_050736975.1). GTDB lineage: Bacteria > Verrucomicrobiota > Verrucomicrobiia > Chthoniobacterales > UBA10450 > Palsa-1392. The sequence continues at coordinate 16,669 of JBOHXL010000061.1, forward strand.
TCTTGTTGTTGCTCGTGAACACGGTGGGCCTCGAAATCGTGCGAAAACGCCCCGTGGAATCCAGCGCCTGCACGATGGCCGACAATGTGTTTCCGGCGGCAACGTAGGCCGTCGCGCTCGTCGGGAGGGTCGAGAACGCCGGGTAAGTGATCAGGCTCGCCGGGTCGATGATCGGCGCGGGGTTGTTGGTCACATTGCCCAGATTGTTGTTCAGTCCGCCCCCGACGCCGATCGGGGCGACGCCACCGCTGAGGTTCTTCTTCTTAAATTGGAGAAAATAATCCACGCCGAACTCCTCGCTGTTATTGAGAGTCAGCTCGCCAATCACGGTGCTGAGCGCGACCTGCGGCGCTTTCACATCCATGTCGTCGAGGATTTTTGTGACCTTTACCACCACGTCGCGATTACCGAGCACGATGATGCTATTGGCGCGGGCGTCGGCGATCAGTTTTGTGTTGCCGACGGTGACTGCCTGCGGCGCGGTGTCGACTGGTTCGGTTGAAAGCTCTTCACTCACCTGGAGGTTGCTCTCGCCCGTCTGGCCCGTGGTGGTGTTTTGGTTGCTCGGGGTTGGATTGATGTGCGGATTGTTGCGCCCTTGTTGCTGCGAAGGCAGACCCTGGCCCTGTTGGTTCTCATTCCCCGGCTCCGTCAGCGCCTGCACCAAGACCGGCAGGACATCAGCCGCCGCGATGTACTTCAAAGGGCGCACCACGGGCTTGCCGAATTCCACATTGGCGTCGAATTCCGCGATCAGCTTTTCAATGAACGGAAGATTGATCGGCCGGGTGATGACATGAATCCGATTCGTGCGCACGTCGGCTTCGAGCTTAATTTTGCCCACGATGAGCGATTCCTCGGAGAGAACCCCGCCGCCTTCCTCCTCACCGCCTGGTTGTCCAGCCGGCGGGATAATCCCGCGAACCCGGCGGACGCCGCCGGGTTGCGACGATTGATCGCCCTTCTCGAAAATATCCTTCATCATGTCGACGACTTTTTGGGCGTCGGCGCGCTCGAGTTTAAAAAACGTGCTTGTCACGGTGGCGGGCGCGACGTCGATCTGCTCGACCATCTTGACCAGCTTGCGCAGCACATCCGCGCTTTGCGTCACGAGCAGGCTCGATGATTTCGGCAGGGCGAGAATCGGCGCCTGACCGCCGATGCCGGCGAGATACTGTGCCAGGACCTGCTGCAATTCCTGGGGGTCGGCGTATTCGAGGCGAAAGAGATAGCTCACAACCGTTGCCCCCGTGGGAAGATCGGCCGGATCGGAAATGATCGGCACGGCCGCGGCGCGGGGGTTTTTGTTAATCCCAATGACCTCGATAATGTCGCCCTCTGCCGGCACGAGCGAGTAGCCGTTCAAGGCCATGTTCATTTCGATGATGCGAATGGCTTCTTCGCGCGGAATCGGTCTGGAAATGAAGATGTTGACTTTGCCCTGGACGTTGTTGTCCATGACCAGCTTTTTGCCGGTGAGATTTTCGTAGAGATGGAGGACGTCGAGGACGTCGCTATTGGGATACTGCATCGTGACCATGTCGCTCGTCCGATTCGACAGCCCCGGTCGCGCTCGCGCCCCGGCCGCACCCGGCGGAACGAAGGGGGTGGGTCCGGCAATTTGGGCGGAAGCGGAAACAGCGAGAACGATTAGCGGGGCAAGTCGAAGGCAGAGGCGGCGCGGCACGCGCTTTATGTAATTGTTTGGCATATCAAGGTCAACTAGTTAGGCTCGACGAAAGCTCGACGTGCGATGGAGATTGCCTCAGGTTTGGAGGGTGTTGCGCGCTTCCTTATTCCTTTTCGATCTCCTGCTCATTCTCTTCCTGCGGCCGGCCATGGTGAGAGCAGGCGGCGCGCCCGATGCTATCCGCCCGGTCATCAACGCCCAGGTCGCGGCCTGGAACCGTGGTGATATCGATCGCTTCATGGATGGTTACGCGCGCTCGCCAAAGACGACCTTCGTCTCCGGTGATGAGGTGACCCGAGGCTGGCAAACGGTGCGCGATCGGTATGCGAAGAAATACGACAGCCGCGAAAAGATGGGCCGGCTGACCTTTTCCGACCTGACGATCATGCCGCTCTGCGCCGATGCCGCGCTCGTCCTCGGGAGCTGGAGTCTGGAGCGCAGAGGCGACCGTCCGCACGGCAAGTTTACCTTGCTCCTGCGCAAGCTGCCCGAGGGATGGCGCATCGTGCTCGATCATACGTCGGCGGCTTCGTCGCCGTGATGAAGTTCGTGAATCGGGATTCGAGAATCGGCGGTTCAGCCCTGCTCCGGCGTATCCTGAGGATTCACGATTTCACGAGTCTCGATTCACCAGTATTCCGGGGTTCGTTTCCAGCCCGCAGCGCGCCGAGCAGCTTCTCGTGGATGCCATCAAAACCGCCATTGCTGAAGATCGCGACGACGTCGTTAGGCTGGAGCAAAGGCACTATCCGCTCTACGATCGCGGTGGCGTCGCGCTCGTAAAAGGCCACTCGGCCGGCCTCGGCGATCGCGGCCACCACCGCTTCGGGATGCAAACGTTGTTCGGCCGGGACCTGCTCGAGAGCGGCGACCTGCGAGATGAAAACGCCATCCGCGAGCTGAAGCGCTTCCGGCAATTGCTGCTGAAAGACCGCCCGGCGGGTCGTGTTGGAGCGCGGTTCGAAAATCGCCCAGAGCCTTTGCCCCGGGTAACGTCGCCGCAAGGCGCTCAGCGTCTCGCGAATCGCCGTCGGGTGGTGACCGAAGTCGTCTATCACAGTCACGCCTCGTTCCCGGCCACGCACCTCCTGGCGGCGGGCGATGCCTTCGAAACTCGTTAGCGCGGTTTGAATCACGTCCGGGGTGAGGCCGTAAAAGCGGGCCGCAACCGCCGCCATCGCTGCGTTGCGCACATTGAATTCGCCGACCAGGGGCGAGTCGAAACGCGTTTCACCCAGGATGAAATGGGAGCCGTTTGTCGTATAGGACACGTCGCGAATGCGCTCGGCGCAGTTCTTGGAAAAACCGACCTCGACGAGCGGCGCAAGACATTCGCGCACGACCTCGATGCAATTTGCGTCGTCGCCGTTGAGCAGGATCATCCCATTCTGTGGCACGATGTTGACCAGGCGGCGAAAGCTCAGCTTCACAGCCGCCAGATCGGGGAAAATGTCGGCGTGATCGAACTCAATGTTGTTGATCACGAGCAGTTCCGGCAGGTAGTGGATGAACTTAGAGCGTTTGTCGAATAACGCGGTGTCGTATTCGTCGCCCTCAATCACGAAATACCTGGAGTCATTAAAGAACGCGCCCTGCCCGAGGTTGCGCGGCAGACCACCGATCATGTAGGACGGCTCCAGTTCACCGACGGTTAGCATCCAGGTCAGGAGCGCTGTGGTCGTTGTTTTTCCGTGCGTGCCGCTGACGACGAGATTGTGCCGCCCGCGCAGGAAATATTCCTTCAACACTTCCGGGAGGGACAGGCAATAAAGCTTGCGGTTAAGGACTGCTTCCACCTCGGGATTGCCGCGCTTGATCGCGTTGCCGACGACCACCACGGCGTCGGGATTTTCAGGCAGATTTGCCGCCTGATAGGGCTCGCACAGCGTGACTCCCCGGGCACGGAGGAAATCCGACATCGGGGGATAAACCTTTTCATCCGAGCCGGTAACGGTACACCCGCGCTCGCGCAATGCGGCCGCGACCGCGCCCATGGCGGTTCCGCAAACTCCCAGGAAATGGAAGTATTGCGGCGGACGATTCACGGCCATCCCTAAGCCGACGCGGGCAACTTTTCCAGTAATGAGACATTCCCATTGCCTAAAAGCCGTTTACCGCTCACAATGGGCGTTTACTTGTCTGTCAACATGAGGCGTCTTCTCCTTCACTCTGTCTTGCTCTGCACGGCCCAGCTTTCGTGGGCGGGAGACACAACGACGCACCGGAGGGATCCGACCTCGGAGGTTTATGCGCAGGCTGATGATGGCACCCCGCTCACTTGGAATGTTTACACGCCGACCTTCCGGCGCGGGCCGTGGCCGGCTGTGCTGGTGATTCATGGCGGAGAGTTTTACTATGGAGACTCGACGGATGCGGGCGTAATGCAGTGCGCTCAGGACCTGGCCGACGCGGGCTACCTCGCGTTTGCGATTGATTATCGGCTGGCGCCGGCTGGTTCCATTCCCGGGCAGACATCGTTGGGCAGATTTCCCGATCAATACAATGACGTCCATCTCGCGGTGGAGGCGGCGCGCAACGATCCGCGCTGCAACGGCAGGGTGGGCGCCGTCGGCGGATCGGCTGGCGGAACGCACACTGTCTGGGCGGCATCCACTGGGACGCGCGGCGCGGATCGCGTCGACGTGGGAGTGAGCCTGTCCGGGGCCTACGATTTTTCCGATTTCACGCCTGATCCAGAGCTGCTCTTTTTCACTTTCGTGGTTACCAATTATGTGGGCGTTCCTTCGTCGGACACTGCTTCGCTGCGGGCGGCTTCGCCCGCCTGGGTAGTGGATGGTTCGGTCACGCCGCTCTCTCTCTTTCAGAGCGCAAGCGACTTGATCCCGGCGCCGCAGATCAACGACATGGCGGCGCAGCTCGCGGCCCACGGCGTGAATAATTATGCCGCGACGATCGTGACCGGCAGCGGCCATTCTTTCGACTACTGGCCGCAGATAAAGGACGATGCGATCGGGTTCCTCGCTGCTGGATTTGCCATGCCGCGACCCACGCCGACCCCAACGCCGTCAGCCACGCCAACCCCGACTGCCACTCCCAGCCCGACGGCGACACCCAAACCGACGGCAACACCCAGCCCGACCTCGACGCCGGCTCCCACGCCTGGCGCTAGTACGCTCCTTAACCTTTCCACGCGGGCCGGAGCTGCGACCGGCGAGAACGTCCTGATCGGCGGTTTTATTCTTGGGAACGGCAGCGGGTCGAAAAAGGTGATCGTTAGGGCAATTGGACCGTCGCTCGCTCCGGCCGGAGTTACGGCCGCGCTGGCAGATCCGAGCCTGCAACTGCTGGATTCGACCGGAAAAATTATCGCGAGCAACAACGACTGGATGACCGGCGGACAGGCCCAGGAAATCATCGATACGACTCTTGCGCCAGGCAACCCGAAGGAATCTGCAATTGTCGCCACGCTCGCGTTCGGTGCCTACACCGCGATTGTGACCGGAGTGGACGGAACGCAAAACATCGCCCTGGTCGAAGTCTACGACCTGGATTCGACAAACTCGCCACAACTGGTCAACATCTCGACCCGCGCGCGGGTCGAGACCGGAGATGGCGTGATGATCGC